>CAZKEW010000284.1:0-2561 GCA_964551885.1 uncultured Eubacteriales bacterium | reverse complement strand
TTGAGGACCGTCCCCATTTTTTTCGCGAGGGTAGCTGGCTCCGGGTGGGAAGGGTTCCTATCGATGACTACAAAGATTACAGGCTCGTCTCCACCATTCATGAAAAATGACCTTTCCTTCCTGATTTCTGATATAATTTTGATCTATTTTAGAAAAGCAGGTGTAGAAATAAGTAGGGATTACTATAGACCATCATGAAGAGAAAAGCCCTCATTCAAGCTCTGAAAAAAATCCTCAAAAAAGATAGAGAAGTTCTCTTTGCCTACCTTTATGGTTCTTACGCCACCAATGCTGTCCATCCAGGGAGCGATATTGATATCGCTGTCTATATCGAACCTTCCGATATAAAAAATTATGTGAAAAAACAAGAAGGGCTGACGACCACTCTCATAACTGAACTTCATAACGATCACATTGATTTGAGAATACTGAATACATTACCCTTTTTATTAAAGTACAAAGTCCTGAAGGAAGGTGTGCCCATCTTGATAAATGATGAATCCGCAAGAATCGAATTTGAGACAGCGACCATGAACAGGTTTTTTGAATTGAAACCATATCTCGAGGAGTATAACCGAATGCTCCTATTGAGACTACAATCGAGTATCTGAATCGAGTATCTAAAATGAAGAAGAAAGAAATCGTCAGGAAAGATCGGATCATCGAATACCTGGATAATATCGAAAGGCAGATAGAGGATATCAAATCGATCCCTGTTTCAAGTAAGGCGTTTTTTCTGGATAGAAAAAACGCGATTCAAATAAAGGCTATAAAATACAGTTTCGCATGTGCCATCCAGGATATCACCAGAATCTCTGTTCATATTGCTTCGGCGTTATCCCTCTGGAGAACCAGAGAAAGTGAAGCAGAAGCCATATTAGCTTTGTCAGAGGCAAGGATAATTCCACAAGAGTTTGCAGAGAAAATAAAAGGAATGCCTGCATTCAGAAACAGGATTATTCATGATTATCTGCCGAATGAGTTTGACGCAGAAAAGCTCTTTGAAAATCTCCAAAACCTGGACGATTTCAGGGATTTTTCAAAATATATATCGGAATGGATTGCCAAGAAAGACTGAGCCAAACGACCATCCAGACCAAACAGACCAAATCTTGACCAAATTTGATGATTTTTAATAATAAATAGAGGGAAATATTTGACATTTATTTCCCTCTATAGAAAACTCAGAGGCAAGAAAGTCTTGACTCTTTTACAGTGTTGTTTTGATATCAATGATTATCAAACCAAAGAAAGGGAACTGAAATCTTTAATTAAAGCAAGTAAGGTTTTATCCTGTTATGACCTGAAAGTGATAACCTTTGATTACCAGAACGAAGAACATATTGAAAACAAAGAAATAGAGTTTATTCCCCTCTGGAAGTGGTTACTTGATATCAAGGCTGGCTTCCTTACGAATACATCCTTCGAGGCCTGGCCGAGGACTTCTGGTCGGTGCTGAAAAAAGAATGGATTGATACCGGGCAATTCAGGATATAAATCGTGACCTCAAAAAATGTCGCAAAAAATATTGGCCTTGAAACTTCAATGGATAACATTTCCATCGTTTTAGCCAGGAGGATTACGTCAGGCGCTTGAGCCTCTTGAACAGGCCCGCAAAAGAGGTTCTGAAACGGATTCCCCGGGATGAAGCTGCGCGGATGATCTGGCATCTCCTGCTAAGGCAGCCCCGCCTCCTGCTTTTTGGTATCGGGACATTTATTAAGCGCAGCCTCGGCGCCTGAAACTTGAACGAATAAAAGCTCCAAAGGAGGCCAGCTTTAAAAAAGCTCTGGTCTGAGGTGCCGTTGGATTCATCGGCGGCCACCTGGTGAAGCGACTCAAGCGTGAGGTTTACTGGGTGCGCGGTGTGAATATCAAGCCCCACGATTTCGCCCCCACCCAGGCCGACGAGTTCCTGCTGCTGGACCTGCATGACTCGGAGAAATGGCAAAAAGCGGTGACTTGACACCGGAAGAAGTTCGAACTCTCCTCAGCCAGCGTGAGGGGCAACGGTTGGAACTGAAGCGCTCGCTGGCCGAATTGGAGCCAGGAACACGGTCCGCAGCCGCCATGGCCAATACGGACGGTGGCCACATCCTGTTCGGCGTGCGTGATGATGGCACGATCCTGGGTGTACAGATCGGTGCCCAGACCAAAGAACAAGTCGTCCGGGCCATTACCGACAATACTGACCCGACTCTCTACCCCTCGGTGGAATATGTGGATCTGGATGGCAGGGCTGTCATCGTGGTAACAGTGCCCAGGAGTGAGGACAGACCCCACCTGGTGCGGGGCCGAGCCTACAAGCGAGTGGGGGCTGCCGACGTGCAGATGAGCCGATCGGAATACGAGCGGTTGCTTCTGGCCCGTCGTCAACCGCCCTTCGACCAGCAGTTGTTAGAAGGGGCGACCTACGCCGATTTGGGTGAGGCCAAGGTGCAAGACTTCCTGCGCCGGCGGCAGGAGGCATATCCCGACGCGACCCTACCTGGTGCCCCGCTGCCACAAGTGGTGGTCGAGATGCTGGAAGGGGCACGAGAACGAGATGGGGAGCTGGTGCC
>CAZKEW010000283.1:0-2564 GCA_964551885.1 uncultured Eubacteriales bacterium | reverse complement strand
TGGGGTCGGGTCACTAAGCATCTCCGTTTCCGTGAAAGCAAGATTGTTGAAAGGGTCCTGTCACGGCGCGTCCCCGTCCGTCCGCGATGAAAAATTTGGGACATGAACAAGAATTCTCTTGAATTCGGTTCGTGTCCCTAAAATTTTTCCCCTCAGCTGCGGGCGTTGCGGAGACTAGCACCGTGCCACCCTATTCTGCCCGTAATTATCACGGAAACAGAGATGCTTCCCTCAGGTCTTTATTGTTGAATCATCTTTTAATGTGTGAGATATCAGGACCTGACCTATGTGTTTGACTTGACCCCACCGGGGTGGTATAAAGGGAACGCAATTTGGAGGAGAAAATGCCTGCTCTCACTTATAGAAAAGCCGGCGTGGATATCGATAAGGCTGACCTTTTCATCTCAAAAATTAAGCCTCTTGTCAGGAAGACAGACCGCAGGGAAGTCCTGGGAGGAATCGGGGGGTTCAGCGGGCTATTTATGCCCCGGCTCCGCGGGATGAAGGCGCCCGTCCTCGTCTCCTCGACAGACGGAGTCGGGACGAAGCTCCTTATTGCCGAGATGATGGATAGATACGACACAGTGGGCATTGACTTGGTGGCTATGTGCGTGGACGATGTTGTCGTCACCGGCGCAGAGCCTCTCTTTTTCCTTGACTATATCGCCGTCGGGAAGATTGAGCCGCGGAAGCTCGTCCAATTGATGAAAGGAATCGTCAAGGGGTGCCGGGAAGCGGGGTGCGCGCTGATGGGAGGGGAGACGGCCGAGCTTCCAGGGCTATATGCGAAAGGCAAATTCGATCTCGCCGGGTTCTGCGTAGGCATTGTGGATAAAGAAAAAATCATTGACGGCCGCCGCTGCCGTCCCTGCGATAAGGTCATCGGGCTCGCCTCAAGCGGGCTCCACAGCAACGGATATTCTTTAGTGAGGAAGGTCTTCCGTCCCAAAGAAGTCAAAGGGAGGCTTGGCGCCGAGCTCCTCCGGCCGACGAGGATCTACACGCGGCCTATCCTCCAGGTCCTGATAAAGATCCCGATCAAGGCGATGGCCCACATTACCGGAGGGGGCTTCTATGACAACATCCCCCGCGTCCTGCCGGAGGGTCTGAGTGTGAAAATCAAGAAGGGGAGCTGGCCAGCCCCCTGGATCTTCCGCCTGATTCAGGAGAGAGGAAAAGTCGGGGAACGCGAGATGTTCCGAACATTCAATATGGGAGTGGGAATGGTTCTAGTCGTCGCGGCCAGGGATGCCGAAAGGACGGTCAAGATGTTCCAGCGGCTTGGCCAGAAAGCGTGGATCATCGGAGACCTAACAGAGGGAAGCAAAGAAGTAAGAATTTTAGGTCTGTAAAGACTCTCAAATCTTTCCTGGTCATCGCGAGCGAAGCGTGGCGATCTTGACCTATTTCTTCCACTCGAAGAGCGCGGGATTGAGCTCGTAGTTACGGAGCGCTTCTGCCGTCTCTGGCGAGATGTCCTGCAGCCATTTCCCGAGGCTTTGAATTTTCTCCTGGCTGATTTTGACCATGGAGACGATGCGCGCGGTGACCTTGGTTCTCTCATGCCTCTTCATGTATTCTGGCTTGAACACAAAATCGGTCATCTTAGAATTCGGGTTGAGGATGGCTAAGGGCTTCACTCGCACATCCTGGAAAGCTTTTTCCCAGAGGGGAAGAGAATAGCCGTAGTGCGTGCAGTTCAAGCTCACCAAAAGCGGCGGCGGAGGAGATGGCATTTTCTGGAGGGCCTCATCCACGCAGGCGGAGATGAGCATCTCTGTCTCGTCGCCGGCAAAGTCTTTCTCGATGTAATTCTCGAGCTCCGGGCAAGACTGGACGATGATTCTGGCCGAATCGAAACCCTGTTCAAGCAGCCTTTTCTTGTGAGCACCTTCAGAGATTGTGGTCGGTGTCCCCAAGATGATGACCGTAGCATCAGGGCGGTTGCGGAAGTTTTGTGAAATGAGCTCGACACCAGCCTCCACAATCCCGACGACAGGAATCTTCGTTTTCCGGGAGAAAGCGGTGTCTTCATAAAGCACAGAAAGCGTATTGCAGCCGATGAGGATAAGGTCGGGATGGAAATTTTTCTCCAGGCTTTCCAGAGCGCTGTTGAAGATTTCGACTTTCTCCTCCCGGGTTTTCAGACTGTTGTAGCCGCCTTCAAGGGAAAAGAGGGCATTGAAAAAGACGAAATCTGCCCGCTTGAAAATGCCGGCCTCTTTCATTCTCCGAACAGCCTCGGCCATCACCGAAAGCCCGCCCAAGCCCGAGTCTGTAACGGCAATGGTTACACTGTCTTTTTGAAAGAACCGGCTGAGATCCGGGCCAGAAGCCGTGCTTAAGGCGAATTCTGTTGAAATAAGATTTAAGGCGGGAACGAGGGCAACTAAAACTTTGAATTTAAAAAAATGCCACTTGGCACTTTTCCCAGATGCGCTGTTCATCTTTCAATAGAACTATAGCAGATGCGGTGTCGGCGAAACAAGCGCGTCAACCATTCGCATTTGGAAGCATCCCATTTTCCGTGATAGTCAGAGAAATCTTTTTGAGCACGGGTCCTG
>CAZKEW010000282.1:0-2565 GCA_964551885.1 uncultured Eubacteriales bacterium | reverse complement strand
CTGAAGTAATGGAAAGATTTAATATTGATCCTTCTCAAGTTCATACCGGTGGTTATATAACAAAAAAAGGAAAGTTCATCCCCACTGGGGGAGAACTTAAATTTCCCATTGCGGAACCTGGCAAGATAGGCATCGAAAGACCAATTACTGAGGCTCCCAAGGCAGGCGAATTCGTTGAATTCACTACGGAAACAGGGAAAAGGGGAACTGGTAAGATTCGTGATGTTGATCCATACGCAAAAGAAGCATGGGTTTTCCCAACAGATAAATTATTGATAACTCCTGAAAATAGGGTTGATCCAGTCAGTATGCGTGTTCCTTTTAGCCGGATTCTTAGGGAGGAACGTGGAGCTATTGAAATTCCTGCAGAAGAACTCCGGCGAGCTGGCCGTAGGGTGATGGAATTCTGGAGACCTCTTTCAACCCTTCCCCATCAAGAACAACTTTTATTTGAACGAAGTAAAGCGATGGGTGATATGGCCCGGGTTGATCGAATAGTCGGGAGAATGTCTAAGCGTCTTGAAAAACTTTCCGAGACTGATCTCAAAGATACTTTTAAAGGAATTACTAATCAGGTAGATTTATTGGATCTTTCCAAAGAGAATCAGCACATGGTAAAGTATCTGGGCAACCTAAATGACGTTATCGGGGAGATGTTGGTCAAGAGAAAAATCATTACGATTAATCAATTTAATTCCCTTAAGGGCGAATACATTAAGTTCCTTTATCTAAGGCACGTCTTGGGCGATGATGCCAAAATTCCATTGAAAAAAGGTGGCAAACTCGATCTTTCCGAGGCAAAACATAGAAAAGATTTGACTTGGGAGCAAAGAAGGACATTGGGAATTATTGAAGATATTTCTGTTGCGGAACCTTTCGGGATGGCTCAAGCCCTTGGTGATGCCGTCAAATATGATCGGCTTCTAAAAATATCAGAAGACCCTCGAAATGTATGGACTCCTTCGATAGTAGAAATCACTGACTGGCCGAAAGAATACACCCAAAGGGGCGCTAAAGCCCAAGCAACGTTACTTTCTCGCACTACTGGGGATAAATACTCTCCCGTCCATATTGGAAGGGATAGATGGATTGTCTGGAATGAGGATACGGGTAAACCTGTAGGCCATAAACTTAGCATTGGCGAACTGGCAGAAGAAGTTGAAATCTATAAAGACATGAACGCAAAGACCCCCGGAGTACCGGAAATTCAATATCGGTTACAGGCATACATGAGGGCATTGGAAGAGGCCAAGGAAGCGACCAAAAATGTGCCAGAAAATTTTATCGAAATGCCCACAAGTAAACATTGGGGTCCTCTTTCGGGTGCTTTTATCAGAAAAGAAATCGCCCGGGATCTCCAGTCTTTTTACGGTCGGCAGACAGGGAACATTCAAGGATTATCCAGGGGCCTTGAATATCTCGCTAATTTGGATTTAAAAATGACCGGAGTTTTCAAAATCGTGAAAGTCCCCTTTAACTTACCCACAGTTGTTAGAAATACCATGTGCAATCCGATCCTGATGTGGATGAAGGGCATTCCGCTCTATGAGATTCCGAAATGGACAAGTGAGGCCGCAAAACAATGGGCATCTAAAACGCCTGAATATACAAAGGCTTTCCGAGCCGGACTTTTTAAGACAAATTTTAGCATTGCAGAATTGAACGAAGTTATGACAGCCTTTCGGTCTATGGAGACTGGAAGTTTCGGTCAGATAATTCATGGCGTCCAAAAAATCGCTGGCAAATATGGCCGGATCGATGATTTCTTTAAATTCGCAGTTTATCTGGAAGGCAGAGCAAAAGGGTTACCATTTGAGAAGGCGATTTTAGATGCACAAAAATGGATCATGGATTATTCCCTTGCCGATCCTTTTGTGAAGTGGGCTCGGAGGCATCCGATTCCTTTTGCTTCATTCACTTATAAGATTATTCCGCTCGTTGCGGAAACTGCGATTAAGCGCCCTTGGGTCATCGGTACTTTGATGGCGATTCCGAATCTCATGTTCGAAGCAGCGAAGGCTTTAAACCCAGAAATCACCGATGAGGAATGGAAAGAACTTAGAAGGTCAATCCCGATGGAAGTGAAAGAACGTGGAACCTGGATGATCTTACCGATCAAAATTGGTGGGAAATGGCGCTGGTTTGATTATGGGTATTTCTTGCCTTGGGGTAATGTCTGGAATGCCATGCAATCCATCTATAAGGGGGGAATCAAGGGAGCGCTTGGGCAAATAGGCGTTGCAGCAAGCCCACTTTATAATCTCGTCAAGACTTTTACGGTTGGCGCGATCAGAGATGATCCTCCAAAAGATCCCTTTTTCGGATCTGACATTTACTACCGACTTGATAGTGCTCCGGTCAAAATGGGCAAAACGATGGAGTATCTTATAAATATGTTTACTCCTTCAATGTTCGGCTTTTCCTTTTTCGAAGGCGAAAGTCCTCGCGGGCCATTGGGTTTTACTTTAGCCATTGGGAAAGAAGATAAATGGGGAAGACAGATTGATCTGACACAAGCCCTGGCTCGATGGGGTGGAGTCAATTTAATCGAGGCTAATCCCAAAC
>CAZKEW010000281.1:0-2575 GCA_964551885.1 uncultured Eubacteriales bacterium | reverse complement strand
AAACCGAGGCATGACTTTTTTCAATCCCCAAAATCAAAGTTCTCCGGGTTTAAGACGGCGAGTTTAATCTTGCGGCGAGGGCGGCGGTAGTGGGCCGAATCAATTAAAAAGGCTAAGAAGTTTGTGTTCAAAGTCATCGCGAGTCTCCGAAGGAGGCGTGGCGATCTCAACCGAGAAGATCATTCTGAGTGAAACGAGAAAGATCAAACTGAAATTGCCACGACATCTTTGATGTCTCGCAAAGACAAAAGGAATATGCCGGCCGCTTTTTGGTTATCTTTTTTATTATCAATGAGTTAAATGAAAATGGGTGCCCGTCCTCGAAAAATCTGACAGAAAAAACAAAAAAAGCCCCAAAATTTTCTTAATTTATTGATATTATTATAGTTATAAGACATCTAAAAAATGACTACCCTGGAAAATGCCTGTTGTTTGCGTTGACTGAAACCGGCCATTTATGGTATAAATCATAACCTTCCCCAGCTATAAAGTCCGGGGGATAAAAGAATCTAACCGATCAGCCTGACGACAGAGGCATTTTGTCTTTTGTCAGAAGGCCGGAAATTATCCATGAAGCTTCTCATCAACGAGCACGACTTAAACAACTTCAAGAAGCGCGCCAGCCGGGGTTATCCTCGAGAGGTCTACGGCATTATGCTCGGAAAGAGGCTGGCGAACAGCACTTTTAAGATCGTGAGGATCATCATCCCTCCGGTCATCGAGGCCACTTATGACTACGTCATCCCCGATTACAATAAGATTGACAAGATTGTGGCCTCGAGCGAGCTCGACTACATCGGCTCGATCCATTCTCATCCCCAAGCTCCGCCGACCATCTCTACTCACGATTACCAGTATTGGGACAAAGACCGCGTCGTCGGCATCTTGAGCGTCCGCAAACGGAATATTTATAAAGTCACCGAGCTTAAATTCTGGCGAAAGAATGCCGCTCTTCCCGTCAAATTCAAGACGTTCAAGCCGGGAGAAAACGGCTATAACAAGTCGAATTAGAGATGTCGGGTTTGAAAGACGTTTCTATTGAATCCTTCCGGGGGGACTTGGAGGGCCTGGAAGAAATGGCCCATTCCTCCTGGCGGGATGAGTACGGCATTTCCTCGTTCCCCAACCTTTACCGGCCTGCTTTTCTTCGCTATCTTTTCGGCCGGCTCAAACAAAAGGATCATCTCATCGCAGCCTATCGCGGCGAGGAGATCATTTCCTTCCTGGCCAACCTGCCTCATACCTTCTATTTCCAGGGAAGGATCTGCCGGGGGATTTTAAGCTGTCTTCTCGTTACAAGAAAGGAGTGGCTCCGCCAGGGCCTTGCTTTAGCCACCGTTAACGAAGGCCTCAGGCTTAACCAAAAGTACAAATATGATTTCAGTTTAGCGACATTCGAAACTGGACACCGCTCGACCCTGATGGTGAAAAAGCTCCAAGCCGAAGGACAGCGCCTAGAATGGATGAAACGCCTGAACGTTGTCGCCAGGATTCTCGACCTCCGTCGGGTTGCCGCCTCCGAAGGAATCAAAATTTGGGAGAGAGCGGCCATCAAGATTATCGGAGGGAGCCGCAAGCCGGGAAAAGGAGGAGAGGGAGCCGTCCGAGAATATCGTCTGGAGGACCTCGACGACTGTCTTTCTATATTCAACGGCTACAAAGAGAAAATCGAGCTGGCCAGGGTTTGGGATAAGGATGAACTTGCCTGGGAGCTCGCTTATCAAGATGTTTCCCAGACTCTCGTTTATGAGAAGGACGGCCGCGTGGAGGGCGTCATTAATTTCATCTATCATGACCACCTCGGCAAGACCAAGGAACGGTGGGCCTGGGTCAATCATGCGGCCTGCTTTAACCTGACCGAGCCCGAGCAAATCTCTTTCATCAACGCTTTCTTGCGTTACCTCAAGGAAAAAGACTGTATCGGCGTCATCGAATGGACGAAAAAATATTATCCTCAGAAACCGCTTTACCGCGCCCGCTTTTTCCCTTATTTCCGGGCGGTGAACATGTATTCCTGGACGTTTAACCCCGAGATCAGCCTCCAGAACGTGAAGCAGTCCAACGAAATATTGGTTTAAAAAAGGAGGGGAATAAGGTGTTTGCCCGAATTCTTAGGATGAAAATCAAAATCGATAAGATAGACGAAGCCGCCAATTTGTTTAAAAAAAGCGTGATCCCTTTGTGTAAAAAGCAGCCGGGTTTCGAGGGAGCCTATTATATGACCGATCCAAAAACAGGCGAAGGCGCGGCCATAACCCTTTGGGAGAACGAAGAGGCCATGCTGGCCAGTGAAAAGAATCGCTTTTTCCAGGAACAGGTGGCTAAGTTCGTTGAGTTCTTCGCCATCCCCCCTATCCGCGAAGCATACGAAGTCGCTCTCAAAGAAGAAATGAAGACACCTCAAAAATTAAAAGTATAGCTGTATTTCACCAGGATCGCCCGGTTGCTGCCCGCCGGCGGATAGGGAACCTCCTTGAAACGATCCATGTTGAGGACCTCATTATACACCAGGTAGAGGTCGTTGCCTTCGCGGGGGTTGAAGCGGAACCGCAGGTTGGCGATCACCACATCGTCG
>CAZKEW010000280.1:0-2606 GCA_964551885.1 uncultured Eubacteriales bacterium | reverse complement strand
CATTTCGCCTCAGTAATATGTGATAGCATCTATGAAACGGGGCTTTAGTTTCAGTCTCTCCGAACGCCGCAAAAAATAAAAGTGACGGGATAGCCTATGTATCTTGGGATTTATTTTCTCCTCAGCCCTGAGCTCAACCCCTACGTCATAGAGGTGAATATCGGGCTTCCGGGCGGAGCTCAAGAATATCACCTCCTGGGAACGGAAGGAGTACACGATTCCAGGATAAGAAGCCCTTCCAGGTCTGGACACCTTAAAGAGCTAAGCCCTCGGCGTCCCAGAGGACCTGCAGGAAACCCAGGCTGGCGACAACAGCAGAGGCGGCGTAGCCGTGAGCCCGTTCGAAGCACTGATACCAGCCCAGTCGGCTTTTGCCGCTCAAATCCACTACTTTCAGCCTCAGGAGGCGCTTCCCCGGTGTCTGACCACCGAAGCGGAAAAAGAACCCGAAGTAAAGATAAGCAACGACGACTTCTCTGAGAATATTAAATCCTTCACCAACCATGATGATCTTCTCTTCAAGATTCTCAAATCTTCCCCCCAGAGGAAAAGCGCGGCTCATTTCCCAAAAGGTCATTTCCTTGGCCTGTTCATATTTCTCGGGAGGAAGGCTTTTCTCGAGCTCTTGAAGATACGCGTTTTTCAGGTATTTGTCTAGGTCACGCTCCGACTCGGTTGTGATCAGGAAGGGGCCGCCTTCTCTCATGGCCCGGACGGCTTGAGCTACGATGCCGGGCTCCCTTTTAACTGCCGCCGCAATCTCAACATAAGCAACGTAAACGAGAAAAGTGAAGATGATTATGATGATGGAATCAATCGCGAAGGCGCTGAATCGCCTCCAGAAACCCGCCTGGTCAGGTCTGGCCTTATGGCAAGGAAAAAAGAGGAATTTCGCCTGAGCCATGTCTCCCCTTCGTTTTTGTGTCAACACCTTCAAATGCTTCCCATCGCGCTTAATACTCAGCCTTGAGATTTTTGAATCGTTTGCTGCATGTCAGTAATCGCAGAACACACAACTTCCTGGGCTATCCTGATTAAACAAATAAAGAATTGACTAATTCTAATAATTTATGTTATTTTTAATCAGCATTTATTAGTATATATTAGAAAAAATCTTTGGAGTTAAAAGGTTTGGCCATGATTGACCGCTGGCTGTCGGTCGAAGAGATTGCAGAATATTTAGGTATCGCCCGCTTTACAGTATATAAGTGGGTCAATCGTCAAGGTTTGCCCAGCCACAAAATCGGAAGACTGCTAAAGTTCAGGAAATTGGAAATCGACGAGTGGGTGAAAAGACATGGCACAAAAATGACAAATGTCAAAACCTGTGAGTATCTTCTCCAAGTCTTGCAGCGGTCTTCTCAAGAAATTCGGAAGTTTGGAGTGAAGCGTATCGGCCTCTTCGGTTCCTGTGTAAGGGGAGAAGCCGGCAGCCAGAGTGATATAGATGTGCTGGTTGAGTTTGACCATCCGAGTTTTGATAACTACATGGACCTCAAATCCTTTATTGAAGAGCTTTTCGGCCATGAAGTCGACCTTGTCTTGGCCGACTCGCTAAAGGCACAGATAAAACCAAAAGTGATGCGTGAGGTTGTCTATGCCGAGGGATTATAAACTGTATCTCAGCGATATGCTTGAGGCTTTGGAGCGGATCCAGGAATATACAAGGAATATGACCTACAGGGATTTCGCCCGAAGCAATATCACGATCGATGCCGTTGTGCGAAACCTTGAGGTTATCGGAGAGGCGGCCCGCAAACTTCCTCCAGACATAAAGTCAAGATCTCCTGAGATCGAATGGCCCAAGATCGTGGCCCTTCGGAATATCCTCACTCATGAGTACTTTGGAGTGAATACGAAGATTGTCTGGGATATCGTCCAAAACAAGCTTGGACCGATTGGCGAAGCCTGCGGAAAGCTAATGGAAAGTCTCTAAACAAACAGGATCTAAAGAATTTCCTTTTTGGGGTCGGAAGATATCCTCACTATTTAAGCTCAGGAATCATGCTGCTGAACACTGTAAAAATATAAGCCGGACGATGAGTCAAGAATGATGATCATGAATAATCCGCAGAATTTAAAAAAACTGTCTGAACCGCCTCGGCATGTTTGCGTCGGATTTTATAGCCTCGACGAGTATAGCGACTCCGGTCACTCTCGTTTTGAATGCTGGGTTCGGGATTTGCTCGATGGCCTGCTTGAAATTCTTCTCTGAAAACCGACCGGCCTCAATTGGCTGTCAAAAAGAAGGGCATCGATCACGCCATCCACAGGGTAAATCTCATTCTGGTAATTTTTATCAGACCACGGCGCATGGAGGAAAATGGTAAAAACCCGCTCGCCCAGTCTGTTATAGATGATGTTTCCCATGCGTTCTTCGACATATCGCACAAACTTCCCCTTATCGATGATGGGCTGTTTGTAGCGGGCTAAGGCATGGTGAATGCCTGAATAGATCAAGGCTTTCTGGCCCTTTTCAATGAACTCCTTGATGATGGTTTTAGCCATGAATTCGTCGCTATCGCCTTCGAAAAATACCTTTTTCATGATTTCAGGATTGTTTCTATCTTCAGGCTGTCTCCTCTTTTGGCTCGCTTATCTCGCTC
>CAZKEW010000279.1:0-2617 GCA_964551885.1 uncultured Eubacteriales bacterium | reverse complement strand
GCCCGTTGACCTGGCCTCTGGAAAGGTCGAGGTTGTGAACAAATTTTTCTTCACAAACCTCAGCGAATATGAATTCCTGTGGTCGGTGGCCGAGGACGGAACCGAGATAGATGGCGGCAGCCTCGGGACGTTAGATGTCGCCCCTCGTGAAAGCAAAGTCGTGGACGTCCCCTTCAAGAAGCCTGAGCCAAACCCGGGTTCTGAATACTGGCTGCGTTTCAGCGTTCGCTTAAAAGGGGACACTTCCTGGGCGCCCAAGGGGCATGAAATTGCGGCTGAGCAGTTCGAGCTGCCTTTCAGCGTCAGTGTCGCTCCCATCGCAATCAAGGGGATTCCGCCGCTCAACAAAGCCGAAACCCCGGATGAGGTAGTCATCTCCGGCAAAGATTTTATCGTCCGGTTCGATAAAAAGAGCGGTTCGATCGCTTCTTTCCAGTACAAAGGCACAGAGCTAATCACGAGAGAGCCGGAGCCGAACTTCTGGCGCGCGCCTACAGACAACGACTTCGGCAACGGGATGGAGAGACGATGCGCCGTATGGCAGAAGGCTAGCGTCAACAGAACGCTCGAAAGCTTTACCGTCGAGGCGGCCGGTGATTCAGCTATCAAGCTCGTTGCCCATTATGATTTGCCCGATGTGGATTCCAAGCACCTGACGTCTTACACAGTATTAGGTAGCGGCGACATCATCGTCGAAAACGACCTCCTGATCGGCCAGAAGGACCTCCCGGAGCTTCCCCGGTTCGGAATGCGCTTGAGGATGCCCGACGCTTTTGAGCGGATCGAATGGTACGGAAGGGGACCGCATGAGAATTACTGCGACCGGAAGGCAAGCGCTTTTATCGGCCTTTATAAGAGCACTGTGCGGGAGCAGTTCGTCCCTTATGTCAGCCCTCAGGAAAACGGCTACAAGACGGATGTGAGATGGGTGGCGCTGTTTAATGATCAAGGGGTGGGGTTGGAGTTTATCGGGATGGACCTCGTAAGCATGTCTGCCCTTCGGTATACCATAGAAGATATGACGCAGAAAAAAAGAGGGACGATGCATCCCGTCGACCTCACCGAGCGGGATTTTGTCGAAGTCAATATTGATCTCAAACAGATGGGGGTCGGCGGCGATGATTCCTGGGGAGCCCGACCGCATCCCCAATACATCCTGCCCGCACAAAATTATTCTTATCGTTTCCGGATGAGACCTTTGGCCAAAGGCGAAGACCCGATGCCGCTGAGCAAGCAGCGCTTTGCCCTGAATCCGTAGCTTGTAAATAAATTATGGCATTCCTTAGGATGCTGAAAAGAAGGATACCATGAAGGCATCACGGGACGAAAAAAGGCCCTACGACCCCGATCCTGGGGATACGTCTTATGAATCCACGTTCATTTACCTCATCCGGCGCCGCGGCAGGCAGGAAATCCACACCGATATGCATCTCTGCGGCTTGTTCGCCTTGGACGCCGTTGAAGCTCTTCTGAAGGACGTCGGTTTCGAAGTCAATCGGCTGACCTACGCCCCGCCGGATTCCGCTATCGAGCATTCCGGACTGACCGGCCAGGAACGTTTCCCGATGTTCCTCTGCCTTAAGACGATAAAATGAGATATGTCTTCTTTTCACGCTTCTTTTGGGGTCTGATTCGTTATGGCTTGAGAAAAAAGATAATATTCTATATATTTTAAACCAGCACTGCCGAGAGATAGCCCGGTCCCTTCCCTCTCTCTGAGATTTCAACCTTGCACCTGAGTGGTATGAGTTTGCTTTTTAAAATTAAAATGGATATAAATAATATTATGAGAAAAGAATTGAGGTCAAAATCGCTTCCAGAAATTAAGGCGATTCTTTCAAGCCATAAACATGAATTACGGAAAGAATTTGGGGTGAAAAGTATCGGCGTCTTCGGCTCTTATGTCCGAAAGAAGAATAGAAAAGAAGGCGACATCGACATCCTCGTCGAGCTGGAAATATCCATGGGATTTTTTAAATTTTTAAGGCTGGAAAAACATCTTTCACAATTGCTTGGCGTTCAAGTTGATCTGGTAACCAAGAATGCCCTTAAGCCTTTCATCGGCAAACATATTCTGGCAGAAATTCAGTATGTTTAGAAACCGAAAAAATTTTGAATTAAAAGACTACCTGAATGACGTTCTTGATATGATTGCCGATGTAAAAAAATTTACGGAAGATTTGTCATTTGAGGACTTTAAAAAAGATAAAAAGTCAATCTTTGCAGTCATTCGTTGTCTTGAAGTTATTGGAGAAGCAAGTAAGCAAATCCCTAACACCTTGAAGAAAAAATATGGCCAGATACCTTGGGAAGATATTGAAGCAATGAGAAATAAACTTATCCATGAATATTTCGGCGCTGATGTGAATATCATTTGGGGTACTATACAGGAAGATTTAAAACCCTTAGAAAAGGCTGTCAAAAAAATTATTGCTGATACAAACAAATAATTTCTAGTCGCTGATTTAAATTTTATTCTAAACCCGTGCCGGGGTGGCGGAATTGGCAGACGCAAGGGACTTAAAATCCCTCGGGGCGTGAAGGGAGATCATGAAAAAGCTGCCCAACTGGCTCAAACCGCAAGCTTGATGCCCCCAGATTACTGCTTTCCATTCCG
>CAZKEW010000278.1:0-2624 GCA_964551885.1 uncultured Eubacteriales bacterium | reverse complement strand
GCCTGCCTCTTATCGTCTATAACTCACTTTTCTGGGAGAGGACTGAGCCTGTGGAAGTTGAGGCGGCTTTTTCACGTCAGGTTCGCGGCATGAAAATTATGGACAGCGAAGGAGCAGATATTCCTTCTCAAATGATCGGTGAAAAAAACCAAGGGGACAAATGGCTCTACCAGTTTATCTTCATCGCCGAAAAGGTGCCTTCCTTCGGGTATAAAACCTACCGCATCTTAGAAACCGAGGCCAAGCCGGAGTATAAAACCTCGCTGAACTGCGAATCCTTGGTCCTCGAGAACGAATTTTTCCGAGTCACCCTGAATCCAACGACAGGCTGGATCAAAAGCCTGCTCGACAAAAGAAACAACCGCGAAGCGTTGGCGGCAGAAGGAAACATCCTGCAGGCGATTGTCGACGAGCCAAAATCCATGTCTGCCTGGGAGCTCGGGTTGAAAAATACCTACTGGAATATCGGAGAGAAGGGCGCAAGCATCGAAGTCGTAGAGAACGGCCCGGTCAGGAGCACAATCAGGATAAAAAATGCGTTCCGCAACTCTCTCTTTGTTCAGGACCTCACCCTTTATCACCGGGTTCCCCGCGTAGATTGCCTCACGCGGATGGATTGGCAGGAGAGGAATTTAATGATCAAAGCATCATTTCCTGTCTCTGCGCAAAACGTCAAGGCGGATTTCGAAATCCCTTACGGGTTTGTCTCAAGGCCTGCTGACGGGACAGAAGTCCCGGCGCTCAAGTGGATCGACCTGACCGATGAATCAGGAAGCTACGGCGTCAGCCTCCTCAATGATTCAAAATATGGTTTTGACGTTAAGGGCAGCACCATGCGCATGTCAATCATTCACGGCGCCACGTCTCCTGACCCCGAAGCGGATAGGGGAGAGCAGGAGCTCCTCTATTCTCTCTTTCCTCATGCCGGGTCTTGGCAGGAGGCCGGGACTCACCGGAAAGGATATGAGCTCAACAACCCGCTCATAGCAAAGATCGGAATGGTCCATCCCGGAAATCTGCCGGCCGAGGCTTCCTTTATCCGAATCGAGCCGGATAACGTTGTCCTCTCTGCTGTCAAGAAAGAAATGGGGTATTTCACGAGGTCGATGATCCTCAGGCTTTATGAAACGTTTGGCCGGGCGTCAGACGTCAAGATTGAATTCCCGTGGGCTATTGATGCCTGGGAGACGGATCTCATCGAAAAACCTTTGTCAAAAATCGATTCCGATGATAAAATGTTGAACCTACGGCTCAAGCCTTTTGAGGTCAAGACAATAAAAATCGCACTAAAACCGAGGAGGTAACTGTGAAAAAGATTGCCCGCTTAATTTCTTTTCTTATTCTAGCGCTCGCCTTCGCCTATTTTGCTGCAGCCCAAGAAAGCGCCCAACCTCAGGAAACAGAGAGCACTGTTCCCGAACTCGTCGCCTATCACGACGTCATCTACCCGATCTGGCATACCGCTTATCCGGAGAAAGATTATGCCGCCCTGCGCGGCTATGCTCCAGAAGTGAAAAGTCAGGCCGAGAAAATTTACGGCGCCCAGCTTCCCGGCATCTTGAGGGAAAAGGAAACGAAATGGAAACAAGGCCTGGCCGAATTCAAGAAAGCGGTGGATGATTATGTTGCGGCTGCGTCCGGCGCCAATGACGAAGCTCTTCTCAATGCTGCCGAGGTTTTGCATGCCAAGTACGAGATGATGGTCCGGATCATCAGACCCGTGCTCAAAGAAGTCGACGAATTTCATAAGGTCTTATATGTTGTCTATCACAAATACCTGCCCGATAAAGATTATGAAAAAATCATGGCTTCAAGCGAAGAATTGATGCTTAAAGCCGAGGCCGTCACAAAGGCAACGCTTCCCCAGCGGCTGGAGTCGAGAGCGGAGAAATACAACTTGGCCGCCGCAGAACTCTACGAAGCGACAAAAGCTCTCGTTGAAACGGCAAAATCAAAGGAGGGGAAAGCCGTCGAAGACGCGGTCGAGGCAGTCCACACCAAATATCAGAATTTGGAAAAAGTCTTCGAATAAGCCCTACGCCTTTTTTTCGATCATGACCTGGAGAATCTCGAGCTCATCGGCATCGAACCAGACCTTATAACAGGAAAGGCACTTATCCACTGGGATAAAGTACTGGTAATTATAGGGCCGCGGCTTCATCCTATACCCGCAGCTCGGGCAGTGAAGGGTTTGGGCTTCTTTTTTCCTAAATTGCGGAGGCCGGCCCGGCCGCTGGAAGTCCGGTCTTTTGGAGGCGTGTCCTCAAGCTCCATAGCCTCCATTATTTTTTCGAGAAAATTGGCGAGCGAGCAGACAAGGGTGACATAAAAAGCGTCCCCGCAGGAGATGTGCGCCAACTCATGGGCGGCGACGGCCTGGAGTTCGTCCCTCGTGCTGTCGGCAAGCAAGCCTTCGGTGACGGCCACAGCGGGAGTTCCGTTGGATTCGATCAGGGCCATGGAGTTGATGGCAAAAGAAGGGATGATGTAGGAATTCACCTGGGGAAGGCCGCTGGCGATCCTCATCTCCTCGACGGTATTGGCGAATTGTTTATGATATCGGTCGGATAACTCGGGATTGCGCGCCTCGAGCCGCTTCAGGATATACTGCGCGCCAAATTTGC
>CAZKEW010000277.1:0-2634 GCA_964551885.1 uncultured Eubacteriales bacterium | reverse complement strand
GCAGTTGTGCCCGAAGTAGAGGCATGAAAAAGAGACGTAATGTAATTATCACGCTTATACTGGTGGTTGTTGTCGGCGCAGTGGTCGGCAAGATCACTTTTAACAACATTGCTGCAGCCCACCAGAGACTTTTGGATGAAAATCGTGCTGCCTTGAAAGCGCTCCGGGAAGCTGGGATTGTCGAAATTCACGATATCGAGACGAGGGAACAGACCGAGCGTTTCATCGAGCTTCAAGAAAAAGGGGAATTGACCTGCCGGGTCTGGCTGCGGCCCGACCTTCCCCGGGGGGCGGAGCTCAAAGCCAAAGGATTCACCATGGGGCTCCATCCGAAAACAAAAGAGAAGGACATGTGGCTCCGCTACGGCGCTCTAAAAGGCTATATCGACGGCATTATGGGCACGCATGGGGCCCTCTTCTTTGAGCCATATACCGATCAGCCTCAGAATTACGGACATTGGCGTCACCATACATCCGATGACCCCGACCTCAAAGTCGGCAACATGGAGAAAATGTATGATCTCATCAGACAAGGACTGGAAGCGGGCTTTGTCCCAAACGTCCATGCCATAGGGGATAGAGGGGTGGCAGAAATGCTCGACCTCTATGAGAGGCTGAGGAAAGAGATGGGAATTGACCTCAGGGGCTTTCGCGTCATCCATGCCCAGGTCATCCGGCCGCAGGACTTTTCCCGTTTCCAGGCTCTCAACGTTATCGCCGAGCTTAATCCCTATCATATCTCGGATGATATGCGCTGGATGGAGGAGCGCATAGGCCATGAGCGATGCAAGGGGGCTTACGCTTTCAGGTCTCTTCTGGATAACGGCGCGACTCTGAGTTTTGGCTCTGACTGGCCGGGCACGACAGCCGCCTACTACGAGATGCATCCAAAATATTTAATCTATGCGGCTGTAGCCCGGAAAACGATCAAAGGAACGCCCGAGAATGGCTGGTTTCCCGAACAGAAGATTTCTGTCGAGGAGGCCATCCGGGCTTACACCGTCAACAACGCCATGGCCTGCTTTGAGGAAGATGTCCGCGGCTCGCTGGAAGAAGGCAAGATTGCCGACATCACGGTCTTTGACCGCAATTTTCTTGCTGTTGGCGAGGAGGGGATCCTCAAGGCAGCGGTTGTCTATACGATTATTGACGGGAAGGTCATTTTTGAGAGAAGGGAGTAGGCCCCTGTTTTAGACGCTTGAAGAAAAATTTCAAATGAAAAATAATATAGATATAAATAGGAGAGAGAAGGCGAGAGATGGCGAAAATTTTGCTGATTGAAGACGACGCCGTCCAGATCGAATTGATCAAGAAACATCTTGAGCCGATGGGCTATGATCTTGTGGTGGCGAAGAATGGGCAAGAAGGGATCAAACTCGCCGAGAAGCAAAAGCCCGACCTGATCTTGATGGACATGATCATGCCGGGGATGCATGGCCTGGAGGCCACCATCAAGCTGAAGGAAAACCCTCTCACTAAAAATATTCCCATAATCGCCTTGACCATCATGAGCTCTCCGAAATTTGTTCAGGAATGCTACAGGGCGGGAATTATCGGCTACATCAAGAACCCGTATGACCCCAAGGCGCTTCTCGAGAGTGTGGAGAAGATTATCGGGAAGCCGGAAAGGAGAATCGCCAGAGTCATGATCATCGCCGGCGCCTCCCGGCTGGCAACGATGATCGAAATGAGACTCCTCAGGCAGGGATATCAGGTGAATTCATTTGCCGGCGGAAAAAGCGCTTTAAGCCATATTGAGGAAGAAAAACCAGATGTGATTTTTCTTGATGTTTCACTCCCTCAGAAACATATTTCCATGGTTTTTGAGGAACTGAAAAAATCTGAAATGACGATGGCAATCCCCATCATCCTCCTCGCGTCCCACTTAAGCAAGGAAGATCTCGAAATGGAAGTCTTGCGCTGGGGAGCGCATGATTATATCTCCTCGGCCGCGGACCTGGGAGAAGTCCTGCACAAATTAAAAGGGCCTATTATCGATTAGCCGATTATCAGGCTAAACCATCACTACCCTGATTCTTCCTGAGATGGCCAGAGTGATCCGGTATTTCCCCCAGGAATTGGAAACCGTAATTGTCGCCAAATTGGAGACGGTGCCCAGCGGATGAAAGGTGGGACTGTTATTCGCCTCAATTTTGACGCCTTCGATTGAACCGCTGACATCCGGCTTCCACCCTTTCAGGGTTTCATCGTATTTTTCGACCGTGTAGCCTGCGGGCTTGAATGAGACGCGGATGGGCCGCCCCTCGTATATAGCCTTATAGCGAGCGTAATTTAATCGCGTCTGGATCTCCCAGGTTGCCCTTTTGAGCCTGTATTTCGGCGCAAGATTCCAGAAGGCATTCGAACCGGCGTAAAGGAGAACGGCCGCTACTGAAAGCGTGATAAGCGTTTCGAGAAGAGAAAATCCTTTTTTCATCTAAAATTCCTTCCATTCCAAGGCTTCGAAGTAAGAAAGAAAAAGAATAGGCTCTGCTGTTGCAGGTGAATTGAAAGAAGAATTCATCATGCTGGGAAAAGGGAGAAAGGGAGTCATTTTCAGTTGGCTCTCCCCAGAGGTGTAATCCGTGGCCTGCAGGCTCCCTAAGATGTGGACGGTCTTATTCTTTCCTTGAA
>CAZKEW010000276.1:0-2639 GCA_964551885.1 uncultured Eubacteriales bacterium | reverse complement strand
AAGGGACCAAAATTCTTTTGCTCTTGTCAGATAGGCAAGAGGAACCCCGGATAGACGCCTATCAATCAGCCGGAAAAAAGCGCTTTCTTCCTTGCGGGAGAGTCTTTTTTGAGGGGAGGCGAAGAATTGCTCTTCGCTGAGGCAAGCTGATTTGAGGAGAAGGACCTTGGCTTCTATGGAAGGTTCAGCCGCAACGCTCTGGAGGAGATGTCTTCCCTTCTGGAAAAGCTCTTCGACGGTGCTCAATTAAACCCCAAGTTCTGGGGAAGCCGTGGACTGGCGCTCGAGCTCCTGGGTTTGGAAATGAAGAACCAACTTCTCGATGATCTCGCCCAGGTCGCCGTTGAGCACTCCTTCCAGGTTATGCTGCGTCAAATTGATGCGATGGTCGGTCACGCGGGACTGGGGAAAATTGTACGTGCGGATTTTTTCGCTCCTCTCCCCTGTCCCCACTTGAGACTTGCGGCTCTGAGCGATCTCTTCGTCCTGCTTTCTCTTGGCGATGTCCATCAGGCGGGAGCGCAAGATACGCAAAGCCCTTTCCTTGTTGCGGTGTTGGGATTTTTCGTCCTGGCAGGAGACCACAAGGCCTGAGGGCTTATGAGAGACGCGGATGGCGGTATAGTTCCGGTTGACGTTCTGACCGCCAGGACCTGACGCGCCAAAGGCTTCAATCTTTAAATCTTTAGGGTCGATTTTGATATCCACCTCATCCGCTTCGGGCAAGACCGCCACAGTCACAGTCGAGGTGTGGATGCGGCCGCTGGCCTCAGTCCGCGGAACGCGCTGCACCCGGTGGACGCCGCGTTCGTACTTGAGGGAGGAATAGACATTTTTTCCCCGGATATTGACGATGACCTCTTTGAACCCGCCTATAGGCGAAATACTCGAGTCCATGAACTCGAATTGCCAGCCTCTGCTTTCCGCATAACGGGAGTACATCCGGAATAAGTCTTGGGCAAAAAGTGACGATTCGTCACCCCCGGCACCGGCCCGGATCTCCAAAATGACGTTCTTTTCGTCAAAGGGGTCCTTGGGAAGAAGGAGGATCTTGAGCTCCTCTTCGAGCCTTTTTTCTTTCTCTAAGAGCTCCTTGAGCTCGGCTTCAGCGAGGCTGCGCAGGTCAGGCTCGGACAGGGGGTCCGCCACAATCTCCTCTGATTCGCGGATATGCTTTTTGACCTTTTTGTAATCCTCGTATTTCTTGACCAGGGGCTCGAGCTCCGCCCACTCTTTAGAGGTCTCCTTGAATTTTTGAGGGTTGGAAATAAGGGTAGGGTCAGAAAGAGAAAGGGTCAGGCGGCGGAATTTTTCCTCGACATTCTTCAGCTCTTGAAAGATCATGGTTACTTTTTGGTATCGCCATATTTCTTCCTGAACTTCTCGACGCGGCCGGCGCTGTCAACAAGCCTCTGCTTTCCCGTGAAGAAAGGATGGCACTGGGAGCAGATCTCGACACGGATCTCTTTTTTCGTGTCGCGGGTAAGGAAAGTGCTGCCGCAGGCGCAAGTCACCCGGCACTCCACGTATTCGGGATGGATACCTTTTTTCATCTGTAAAATCTCCTCGATAGCGCAGATATTATACCAGAATTCCCCTCTTAGTTCAAAACAAACGGGAGCTCATCACAAAATTATTGACGTTACCGGTACCCCGTCATGCGAGGAGCAGAGCGACGAAGCAATCTCCTCACTTCTCGTCTTTCTTCTCGAGCAGCTCGTCGAGCTTTTTCTCGTAGCAATCCCAATCAATCGTGAAATGCCGCTTCTTCAGGCCTTGTTTGAGCCTTTTCTTATAAGCTTTGGAATCAAAATAATCTCGCAGAGCTTTGTTGATAGGATAGACCAGTTCTTCAGCCTTCCATTCGTAGATTTTATCGTTATCCTGCCTCAGACAGTTGAGATAAACGATCCAGGCCAGATGTTTGAAGGGTATTTTGGGAAAAGCCTTTTCGATGGCCAGGACTTCGGCGAATTTCTCGGGATTGAGAAAGCGGAAATACCGGGAAAAAAGCAGGGCATTATGAAAATAGGCCGGGAAGGCAAGCAGACCGTCTTTTCGGGTGAGCCTGGCCAGATAAACAAAAAGGTCCACAACTTTTTTCCCGAGGCCGAGTCCGGGATGCTGCTGGCCCGGGAGAGGGGGCCTCTTTCTGGAAAACTCAAGACGCGGATTCTGGAGGGTAAACCATTCCAAGATCAAAAAGTTATACTTGTAGAAGGCGGGGTCGAGACGGAGATAATCCTTGGGGGCGAGGTGTCCCTCGCGGATCTTAAGGTCAACGATAAGATTCTCGGGCTTCCTCTCTTCAAGAAAAATTTGAAACCTCTGGACCGGATAGCCTGATGAATCCAGGTCAAAGGCAAGAGGCCAAAGGTTTCTCTTTTTGGCTTCCCTGAAGAAGTTTTTTTTGCCGAGGACGGCAATGGCTTCGGTCATGGAATAACGGCCCAAAAAGAGCGATGTCGCCTTTTCTTGGGTGAGGTCGGAAAGAATATCCTTCTCGCCGACGAGTGGAATCTCTTTATTCCTCATTTTTCCCTAATCGGTTCGTGTCCCTTAATTTTGGGCCGGATAAATTCAGCCTTAAAGAGAGCATTCTATTCGATTTTTGGCAGTCCCGCAAGCCTTGTATACTC
>CAZKEW010000275.1:0-2649 GCA_964551885.1 uncultured Eubacteriales bacterium | reverse complement strand
TGAAAATTTTGGCTTTCTCGGCGGCTCCGTAACTCGCACGCCAGACCAAGCCCTCTTCACTCTGTTCTTTGCCAACTGTCACGTCACCCACGATCCCGTTTTAGCTCAGAACATACTCGCCGGCCTCTTTGTGGGCTCCCCTCAAAAGCCAAAATTTTCAGGCTAAATCTCTCGATGGTAGCTTCATCCCTTCACCAAACTTTCTGGTGACATCGAAGGGCTCCATGATAATCACGGAAACGGAAATGCATCCTGGCCTAAATAGAGAAATAGGCTGCCCCTTTGTCTCTACGGCAAAAAGGCAGCCTATTCAAGGGAATGGATGGATAGGTAAGCAGAATTTATCGGAAACTCTTGGAAAAAAGGAGGCGCTTGCGTTTCGAGCTTTCCTTGCTTTTGCTCATCTTTTCCATCTCATTAATATATACGTAGGAAGAGGGAAAAGAGTTGCATCTAAAATTTGGGGACATGTACAAGAATTTCTGGATTCGGTATGTGTCTCCAAATTTTATTAGGCGGCGGATAACGTCGGTAATCTGGGGAATTATATAGGACGAAAGTTGCTCGAACCTAAAACTTTTTGTTCCCCTCTTATTAAGTTCATTTTTTATTTTAACACAATTTTGAAACGCAATGCAAGCTTTTTTTTCAATTTCTGAAAAATGTTTGTTAGAGGCCTATCTGTGCGCTTTTTTGCCTGAAAAAGAGGTGTTTTCGACGTGATTTTTTGCTTACTCTGCGGAAAAGACTCCCTTTTTCCGGGTTTTTTGACTAAATTCTCTCTTTTTTTATAGAATGGAGCCGAAAAATCGCTAAAATTTCGCTCCTATTTCCTAAGGAGATCGACCATGGATAGAGACACTTTTCGGCAGTTTGGCTATCAGTTTGTTGACTGGGTGGCGGAGTATCTTGAGGAAGTCGAAAAATATCCTGTGATGTCGCAGGTGAAACCCGGCGAGATCAAGGCTATGCTCCCTTCGAACCCACCCGCGCAGCCCGAACCGATGGAGAACATATTCCGCGACTTTAAGAAAATCATCCTTCCCGGCATAACCCATTGGCAGCATCCCTCCTGGTTTGCCTATTTCCCTGCCAACAACAGCCCTGCCTCTGTCCTGGGCGAAATCCTCACCGCCGGTATCGGCGTCCAATGTATGATCTGGCAGACGTCTCCGGCTGCCGAAGAGCTAGAAGACCTGGTCCTGGATTGGCTGAGACAGATGCTCGGGCTGCCTGAGGGGATGGACGGTGTCATTCAGGATACAGCTTCGACTGCGACCTTGTGCGCTCTTATCAGCGCCCGGGAAAAAGCGACTGATTTCCAGTCCAACGTGAGAGGGTTCAAGGAGAATCTCGTCGTCTATGCCTCAGACCAGACCCACTCGAGCGTCGAGAAGGGAGTCAAAATCGCCGGCTATGGGAGAGATAACCTCCGGCTTATCCCCACAGACGAAGCCTATGCGCTTATTCCTGAAAAACTCGAGCAGGCCGTGATCGAAGACAAAAAAACAGGGCTGAAGCCAGCTTGCGTCGTGGCGACACTCGGGACCACATCTTCTACGGCTGTCGACCCCCTCTCTGAAATCGGAAAGATCTGCCGCCGCCACAGCCTCTGGCTCCATGTCGATGCCGCTTTCGCCGGCTCGGCCGCCATTCTTCCTGAAATGAAATGGATGTTGGAGGGGGCGGAGCATATGGATTCCTTCGTCTTTAACCCCCATAAATGGTTATTCACCAATTTTGACTGCTCGGCCTATTTTGTCAAAGACCCGGCCGCGCTGGTCAAGGCATTCGAGATTCATCCCGAGTATCTCAAGACCGGACTTGACGCTCGGGTCAAAAACTACCGCGACTGGGGAATCCAGCTCGGACGAAGATTTAGGGCCCTGAAATTGTGGTTTGTGATCCGCTCCTATGGCGTCGAAGGGTTGCAGGCGATCCTCAGAGAGCATATCCGCCTGGCCCAGTTGTTCAAGAGCTGGGTGGAAGAGCACCCTAAGTTCGAGCTCATGGCGCCTGTGCCGTTCAGCCTTGTCTGCTTCCGCCTCAATGACGGCAGGGAGGAAAAGGCTCTGGACGCCCTGAATATGAAACTATTGGAAAACATCAATGCGACAGAGAAGGTCTTCTTGACGCATACAACGTTACGCGGGAAGTATGCTCTGCGCCTGGCCATCGGGCAGCGGACAACCCAGGAGCGCCACGTCAGGGAAGCCTGGGACTTAATTGTGAGAGAGGCAGAAGAGTTGCTGTAAAATATGGGTGTAAAATATGGGGACACGATACCGAATTCGGAAATTCGGTTCATGTCCCCATATTTTTCTTCACTATGGTCATTGCAAGCGTGAGCGAAGCAATCCGACGAAGTCGTTGCGAGGCCTCTTGGCCGTGGCAATCTCTTCATCTTGTTATGAGATCGCCGCGCCTCCTCCGGAGGCTCGCGATGACTTTGTGAGATCGCGGAGCCTGTTCCGTGAAGGGAAGGGGTTTCTTCGCCATCGACATAGATCATGTCATCCCCTTCGCCCCACCAGCCCATGGACCTTTGCAGGATGCTCATGTTGCAGCCGACATAATGTCCGCGGCCGGCGCGCCAAGCAGAACATAGTCCTTATTGGGCTCGCAGGGCATCTCCTGGCGGTATTGGGC
>CAZKEW010000274.1:0-2738 GCA_964551885.1 uncultured Eubacteriales bacterium | reverse complement strand
GATGATAAGGGCCCATGTTGTGTTCCATATATTGCCAGTCCTTGACAATCCCTGTAGTCACGTTTCCTCCTTTTCCAAGGATTCGCTCAAAGCTGCTCGCCAATAGCAGCTAACATTAAGAACAATCCTTACAGTCTTTACTAAAAAACAAGAGATTTTTTTGATAAGAACTGGGTGGCACGGCGCCAGTCCCCGCCATGCCCTGAGCGTAAGGGACAATCCCAAGGTCATTGCGAGACAGCGAAGCTGTCGTGGCAATCTCATGATTATCGCGTAGCATCCTGAGATTCCTCGCTTCGTTCGAAATGACCCTTCGGGTCAGATCGCCACGCCTCCTTCGGAGGCTCGCGATGACTTTGTGAAATTGCGGAACCTGTTCCGAGAATAGTGAGGAATCCATTCTCCTCGCAACCAGGTACGGGAATATGCCGTGACAGGGCCCATTCTGCTTTCATTTTTCTTTTTTGGGAAAAAATATTTCGATCTCTTCGGGCTTTGGCTTTGGGGTAAGCAGACTCCCGACGACCAAGAAAAGAACAGAGACCACGATCGCCGGGTAAATGCTCGGGATGCCCCAGGGGTCACCGCCCTTGAGCACAGACGGAAAGGCGCGCGGGATGACCAGCTCGAAGACAATCGCCATTATCGCGCCCGAGACAATGGAGGCCACGCCGCCGGTGCGGGTGGCGCGCTTCCAGGCAAGCGCAGCAAGCAGGGCCGGCGTAATGGCGACGCCGTACAACGTGTAAGCGAAGTAGGCGTAGCTCAGGACAGAGATGCGGGCGTGCAACACTGTGGGAATAAAAATCATCAGAAAAGCGGCTACACCCAGAATAACAACAAAAACCTTTTGAAGAGCCACCAGTTTTTGCTGATCGGTATCCGAGTGCATAAACCGCTGGTAAATATCGCGCATGATGTTGGTGGACGGCGAGAGGAGGTAGTTCATGCCGGTGGAAATGACCACAGCGCAGGCGGCGCCCAGAAGGAGCAACCCCACGAGCAGGCCGACCGCGCCTTTCGAGCCGATGTCCTTGGCAGCTTGGAGCACAACAGAAGCAGGATCAATTCCTGTCCGAACAGCCGCTACCGCTGCGGGTGTATCGGCCGCAGAAAATGCCTCTTGGAGCTTTTGCTCCAAGGCAGGAACTTGAGCGGGCTTGATGCCTCCTCTTGACGAGAGCTCCTGAGCTAAGGCTAAAGCCCGACTTGAAGCTTCTGTCGCCGGCAACTTGTTCGTGGCGATCTCGCTCTTCACTGTCTCAGCTATCTCGAAGGTTCTTAAATCTGTCCAATGGGAGGTAGCAGAATAAATGGCGATGACCACGACCAGCGTCTCGACGACAATTGTCCCGACGATCCACAGGGCCACAGCGCGCTTGGCCTCTCGGGGCGATTTCGCGGAATAGAATTTCTGGTACATGGACTGGACGCCCATCAGAAGCAGCATAGTCGCCAAAAAGTATCCCCCGGCTTTGAGGGCGGGATACTCTCCAAAATCGGCGGAGAAGACGACAAAGTGTTGAGCCGGCAGCGTCGCCGGGGCAGACTGGAGACCGCCGGCAAAAGCCACGGTAAAAGGCAGGGCGATACAGCAGGCGAGCAGGATAATAATTCCGTTGGGCAAGTCGGTATGGGCCACGGCAACCATTCCTCCCAAGGCTGTGAACAGGATAACGAAGAGGGCGGCGATCGTCTGGCCCACCTCGACCGACACAGAGCCGTTGGTCACGACGTTAAGAATATAGCCTCCGGCCCGGAACTGGTAGGAGACGATCGTGGTAAAGGCAATGATCAGAGCGATGGCGCCGAACAGGCGGGCGAACTTGCCGTAGCGAACTTCTAAAATATCACCCACGGTGTACTGGCCGAAGGTGCGGATCTTGGCAGCCAGAAAATAGATGACGGCGATGCCGAACCAGGCGCCGGCGGGCAGCCACAGCGATGACCAGCCTGCCCGCGCCGCGTACTCTGCGCCGGCGATAAAGGTCCCCGAGCCGATCCACGTGCAAATGAGAGTGAAAATCATGACGGACATCTTGAGCTGACGGCCGGCGACCATGAAGTCTTCCTGGCTCTTGATCTTTTTTGACCTGACGAAGTTGAAGACGGCGAGGACGAGCAGATAGGCCAAGATAATGTAAAGATAGATGTGCATGACGCCCTCCTTCTACGGACTAATTCCGAGTTTTCCGACCGAAATAATCATATATCAAGTTCTCTTGAAGGCTTTTCTTATTTTCAGGTTGAGATAGACGAGGGTCATGATGGCGTATCGCTTGATGTCTCCCCAGGAGCGGATGTTCGTAATGACCCGCGGGACCTTCCGGGCGATGGAGATGTTTCCGCCCGAGAAGGACCAACGGAAGAGGAGCTCGCTGATTTGGGCCCAAGTCAGCTTATCCAGAAAAAGAGGGACATCTCCTTGAGCCGTCGGCAGGGTGATGATCTTGGAGGAATGCTTTTTCGTCCAGGTGAAATCCGCCGGAAGAAGGCCTATCTCTTTGGCTGTCTTTTCCAAAGGCGTGCCCGGGTAGATGTGGAGGACGGCGACGCTCGCCTCTACCTGTTCTTTATACCGCTCGATGATGCGAATTGTTTCTTGGGCTTCTTCCCACGTCTCGGTCGGATGGCTGAAGATGAAGAAGGCGTTAGGAATGACATCTAATTCCTTGCACCAGGCTATCATATTATGAAAATCTTTGATCTTGATTTTTTTATCGATGATGGTATTCCGT
>CAZKEW010000273.1:0-2739 GCA_964551885.1 uncultured Eubacteriales bacterium | reverse complement strand
AAGCTCCTCCGGCACTTTCATCTTTTTCAAAGTGACTAAGACGCCTAAGTCTTCGGCCGAATCGGCGATTTTATCCTGCTCCCTGAGGTAATTGAGCATATCGGTCCTGTCCACGGGCAGGAAAATGCCTTTGGGGAGATTATTCCTAATCTCTTTTTTGACAAGGTCGGACTCATGCTCGGCCTTAAATATTTTCTGGGCGACGGCTTCGACCTCATTCTGATTTTCGGCCAGGAGGGCATCCATCAGCGGTTTGACCAGGTCAACGCATTCTTTCACCTTGAGCATGTGCTGAAAGAGGGGTTCAAAAGGAGATTTAGCGAAAATTTTCGTTAATCTGCTCATTGTCACACCTCACAAAGAAAGACAGGTTTGTATTTAGAGGAGGTCTTATTTTAATAACCCCATTCCTAAATAGCAACGAACTTAGTAGATTCATTCATGACTTACCGCCCTTTTTCCGTGATTTTTTTTCTTCCCGAGGATTTTTTCGATTTTGAACTCCATGTCCTCAAAGTGTGTTCCTTGCCAGAAGACGCGGCCGCACGACGGACAGACGGCAAAAGAGGCAGCATGTTCAAAGATAAAAGGCGCGACAAGGTTTTTAGCTCTCTTTTTCGGCAAATTCTTAAGCTCGACGTTGCACTGGATGCAGCGCGAATAAGGCTTGGCTTTATGCCGAAGACCTAACTCTCTGATCACCTGTTCCACCTGCTCTTGCCACTTTTCACTTTCTATGAAGAGGCCCGCAATATCTTTCGCTCCTTCGAGCAGAAGGAGATCTCTGGTCAAGAGAATCCGTCCTTGTTTTCGGGCAAGATTAAGCAGCTCACTATCATTCGCCTTATTATCATAGACAACATCGAACCCGAGGATTTTAAGCCACTTGGCCAATTTCCCCAGCATGCAGTCGACAACAAATTTCATGAGAGGTTTTTCCCCTCAAGGATAAACAATAAGAGATAACTTATCAACCGGAAAACTGGAATATTTGCTTTTTTAAGAAAGTTATCTAAAGGCCGAGAAATTGCACACTGAGGCCGGAGATCAGGATCATCGCACCGGCCAGAGCGTGGGCATATCTTTCCAATCGTCCCAGAGGCAGAAAGCTCAACCCCCAAGAAGAAAGGGCGATAAGAACGAGCATAGTCAGAATGGTCGTCAAGCCAAACGCCAGGGTAACCAGGACAACCCCAAAAAAATTGTGTTTTGCTGCCGGATACATCAGGAGAGGGATGAGGGGCTCACAAGGGCCGAAGACGAAAATGGTGAAGAGGATCCAGGGAGTGATGTTGGCTCTCTTGGTGCGGCCGTGAAGATGAAAGTGCTCGGCCTGATGGGTGTGAGCATGGTCGTGCTCGTTGTTATCAGGATGAAGATGAGGATGGGCATGAGGCTTTCGCCTCAAAGCCCTGTGAAGGCCCCAGACAAAATAGGCGAGACCGAAACCGATGAGCAGCCAGGTAGCCAGACTTCCCCTCCAGGATTCAACCCCCTCCAGACGCGCCACAGTTATCCCCAAGGCGATACCGAGGAAGCCGAGAACGACGGAACTCAAAATATGGCCAAGTCCGCACAAGAAAGATATGAGGAGAGTCTTAGAAAGGGGCCAACGCCTGGCCCGGCTCATGACGATAAAAGGGAGGTAATGGTCGGGACCGAGGATGGTATGAATCAGCCCAAGCGAGGCTGCCGTTCCTGCTAACACCGCAATTTCCCCGCTTATCATCGGATATTCTATCTTTAATCAGAATTTATTTCCCAGCTTCAGGCTGCCTTATGAATAAGGACATCTTGAGCGGGCAAAAAAATTGGTGGACGGTAGGGGACTCGAACCCCCGACCTCAGCGATGCGAACGCCGCGCTCTCCCAGCTGAGCTAACCGCCCACCCGAAAAATCGGCCAAGGGACCCAAAAAATTTACCATTTTTACAGATTTTTTTCCACCTCTTTATACGCGGAGGAGTTCCCCACCCGCAGCTAAAAACAAATTTCTCAGATGTAATTTATCTTTAGGCTCCGATAAACTCTAACTCAGCGAATAAATTCTTTTACCTTCGGGTCCTCCCGGACAGCCTCAAACTCTTTTTCCTCCATGATCCTCTGCCAGTTGCTGAAGCCGGCCTTCTGTGCCTTTTTTAAGAACCCGACAGTTTTATCGACATTGCCTCTTGCAGCATAAATTTTGGCATAAGTGAAATAAATCTCAGAAAATTCTGAGCCTGATGAGGGGACATCGAGGACCAGAGTCTTGTGCGTTTCCAGGAATTCCGGATCAAGTTCGATGCCTCGAGCAAGGTAGGACATTCCTTCCTCGCTCTTTCCCTGGAGCAAGAGCAGCGTTCCCAGACTATAAAGGGCAGAGACAGAATCAGGCGAAAGGGAAAGCGCTTTCTTGAACATGTCTATCGCTTTATCGAACTGACGTTTAGCGAAAAAGATGCTCCCGAGGTTATTATAAGCTTCGGCGTAAGAAGCATCCAAGGCTACGGCGTTCTGAAATTGCTCCTCAGCGTCCTTAAAATTCTTAAGCTGGAAGAAGGCGACTCCCCGAAGGTTATGGGCTCTCGCGGAGTTGGGATTTAAGGCAATGGCCTTGTTGAACTGTTCAAGGGCACTTTCATAATCGCTGCGACTTAGAGACGATATCCCCTGCCTTAAATAAAAATTGAAATTTTTGCCTTCAAGCCCTGGCTCTGGAGGCGGCGATTTTTTTAAAGCACAAGAAGAAAGCAGGAG
>CAZKEW010000272.1:0-2769 GCA_964551885.1 uncultured Eubacteriales bacterium | reverse complement strand
ATCGCAGCCAAAAAGCAACCTCCTCTAGCTTATTATCATCGAGTATCTTCTAGAGCGAAAACCCGAATCCCCCTGAAAAGCGCCAACCGCTGAGGTCAACCTCGTCTTCATAAGGCTTGACTTTGAGAGGAACGTATCTCACTTCCCCGGCGAGGAAAAGATTCTTGAACGGATAGATCCTGATCCCTGCCGCGCCGGTTGCCGTTGCCTTCTTGCCGTCAACTTTGAAATTGCCCAAGAAAGGACTGTCAATCGTCTGCTTGAAAGTGTAAGACCCGTAGCCCACTCTAAAATAAGGCGCCAACATCCTGATTTTGAATTCGTAGCCGATGAATACCTCGAATCCCTCGACTTTCAAACGTGAGCTCTCTTTGTATATTCCGATCTCTGCCGTCTTAGCATACCCGCCTTCGTAGCCGCCGCCGAGGATTATTCCTTTCCATTTGAGGGCGGCGTAAGGAAAATAGACCAGCCCGTTTCCATAAACGTTTTTTATCTCTGAATCAGCGACTTGCCGCGCTCCATAAAAGGCTCCCGCCTCAAAGCCGAAGCTTGAACTCGAAGCAAGAAGCCCCGGTGTCATGAGAACCAGAATCATCAGACCGAAAATTGCGCTTTTCATGACCGTCCTCCTCAATTGCTGACCTCAGCCGGCTCGCTTTCGCGATTCAAATCATCAACGGCAGTTATCCAGTAAGAAAACAGATCGCCCTTCTTTAACCCCCGGTCGTCATACATGAACACAGAACTTCCCGTTTCCACAATCAACTGGAAGGTTTTATCGGCCGTGCCTTTAACTTTTCTGTAAATTTTATATTTTACGATCGTCGTCTTGTTCATAGGGTTCGCCTGCCAGGTCAAACGATTGATGTATTCCTTGAAGAAAATGAATTTGTTTTCGAGCTTCTCGGATCGGACGTTCGCTGGCGGGTAAAGAGGCGGGTAGCCCGCAAAAGCCCTGACGCAGACATTCGAATTCGCAAAAAGACCGCCCCAGGACGTGTGAAGATCCGACCAGGAATTCCCGTCAGAACTCAGAAAACTCTGGCCCGCTTGAGCTATGGCCCTGCTAGAATAATTTGGGAATGGCCTTTCCACCGGAATCGGATAATTGTAATTCCTAGTCTGCAGTCTCACCACGATGGAAAATCTCTGGAGGGGCCGAAGAGAAACGGCCTTATCGAGAGGAATCGTCACATATCCTGGAAAATTGACGCTGCCGCTTTTGGTGGCCGCAAAAGTTCCGCTTCTCGGCTGGTTAGGTGCGACGTCGACATAAACATATATTTCATAATTGTTGGAGGAGGCCGCGGTGTTGAAGCTGACCCCGGTTAAAGGAATGTTGGAGTTGGCCGTGAAGATATTTGCGCTCCATCCTGTGTCAGATCCGGAATAGCCCAAGGAGCTAGTCCATCCCAACTCATCATAGAGATAAATGACCTCATAGTTGGTGGGAATCTCTGCTTTGACAGCAGCCGCCGGCCCCATCCCGGCAAAAAATTCATCATAATAAGAAACATAGAAATATCCCTCCTCCCCCCAATATGTCCCCCAGCTATTCCTGACGATGAAAGCACCGTTTCCCGGTGGAACAGGGTTGAATTTATATCTGTCGAAATTTTCGTCCCAGCCGACAATGGCCGCGGCATGTAAACCTTCTTTTATGCCCGGATTAAAGAACGTCCTGTTGGCAGGGTTATAAGAACTGCCGGCAAAGTACATCGACGCATAAAGAGCCCCGTAGGTCATCACGGCCTGCTTGAGGGGATCATTGGCTAAATAATCAGACCTTGCGGGAACCAAAATGAATTCCTGGACGTGTTTCTTAACCGGAGGTCCAGACGATAATAGGTAAATATAGGGGTCATCTTCCTCTCCGAGAGGTCCGTTCCATCTCGTGAGATAGGCTGTGGCAAAAAAAATATTTCCGCCAGCGCATGGTCCGCTATCAAAGCCGTGGCGATCGATCAGATTCTGCTCAGAAAAATCCCAATTTTCCGCAGGACGCAAGAAGGATTCGAGTGAAGCATAGGAGGCAAAGGCCCAGCACGACCCGCATTTGCCCTGATTCCTGACCGGGGTCAATTTGTTCTGACGCCGCAGGTCGTAGGAGGAAGGAAGGCTTGCCGGCCAGGCTGCGGGCTGGCCTTTGGCTTGGTCTTTTATGAATTGGACCCTGTTCCTTGTTTGCAGACCGAACAAATTGGGCAAGCCCATGACTCCCCTGGCTGGTTCGTACCTCAGATGTGAAAAATCAAGGGGGCTGGGCAGAAGTCCGAGGGGATATCCGTCTTCGGTATAGCTCGACATGAAAAATAACCTGGGCTCTTTCTGATATTTCAGAAATTCCTCATTTACGGGAGCAACATTGGGAATCTCAGGTTCATCTGACGGCAGCCCAAACAGGACAAGTGAAATCGCGGCAATAGAGAGAATGAGCCCAAAAATTTCAAGCGCTCTAGAATTGAGTCGAGATTTTTTCAGAGAAATCATTTGCCCCTCCTCTTCAGGAAGATTGAAAATCTCGTTTTGAAAACGTGGCTAGAATGCTGCGCTTATCTCCCCAGGAGACTTTATATCTCAGGTTAAAATCTCAAGTCAATAAGAAAGAAATCGGTTTTTTCAGTGGACTCTAATTACCAATCACGTCGCCGGCGTCGAATTTTTCTCCTCTGGCATAGTACGTCAACGAAAGTTGACGGTTCGGATTGCTGATCCGAGCTAACGTTTGTAATTACTCAATAACTTGTGGCTAGGGGAGCGACTCAC
>CAZKEW010000271.1:0-2784 GCA_964551885.1 uncultured Eubacteriales bacterium | reverse complement strand
CGATAACCAGGTCTTTGACCCATGCTCTGATCATTTCTTCATCTATCTTGGTAATCCTACAACGCAATATTGTTGACATGATGCCGTTCTTGTGCTACTCTCTGTCACCAAAAACGGAGGTGACAGGCGATGCTAGCAGAAATCAGATCTCAGGATAGGTTGTATGATGTCCCAAAGTTTAACTTAACCCAAGACGATGTGTCTGACTTCATGACCGAACTCAAAGGGTTCCACGAGAATTTCGCCGACTGTTTCTTCCGCACTGAGTTGCGGGAAAACTTCTATCGATACATGGTCGGCCAGTTCAGCGATCTGGAACGGAAATCCATAGAACCCATCGCCACTGCCGTCGAGCATGGCCAGGTCAGAGCTATGCAGCGCTTCGTAAGCACGGCTGTGTGGGACGATGAAAAGATCATGCGAAAATATCGAAGTATGGTGAATGACGACATGGGTGATCCTGAAGGCGCCTTGATTTTCGACGAGACCGGTTTCCGGAAAAAAGGCGAAGATTCCGTCGGGGTTGCCAAACAGTACTGCGGCTCCCTGGGTAAAGTTGATAATTGCCAGGTCGGGGTGTTTGCCGCCTATGCCTCCAGTCAAGGCTACGCCCTCGTCAATAAAAGGCTCTTTGTCCCGGAGCACTGGTTTTCGGACGACTGCGCCGTCAGGCGTGAAAAGTGCGCCGTTCCTGGTGATCTTTCGTTCAAGACCAAGCCCCAGCTCGCAGCCGAGATGCTCAAGGAAATTTCGGCAGAAGGTATTCTGCCCTTCAAGTACGTTCTCGGTGACTCGATCTACGGGTCAAGCCCTGAGTTCATTTCCGCAGTTGAACAGATCGATGGTCTCCGGTATTTCGTAGCCGTCACCTCCTCGCTTCCTTGTTGGTTGAATCAGCCCGTCACCGTCACAAAGACGTACAAGTACCGAGGCAAAACCCATTGTAAGAGCGTTGTGGAATCCACCGAGAAAAAGCCTATCACCGTAGGAAAGTTGGCAAAGAGCATTCATAACGTCTTCTGGTATCGCCGCACGGTCTCCGAGGGCGCCAAGGGTCCGATTGTCTATGAGTTCACACGGCGAAGGGTTGTTTTGGCAAAAGACGGCTTTCCCCAAAAGACGGTGTGGCTGATCATCCGTAGAAGCCTTGGGGAAGATCCGAAGTACAGCTATTTCATCAGCAATGCCCCCATGAGCTGTCGATTGCCGCTGTTCGTGTGGCTCAGCGGTCTCAGGTGGGCGATAGAGCAATGTTTCGAGGAGACCAAGACCGACCTGGGGCTCGATCATTACGAGGTGCGTAAATACCTGGGCTGGCACCACCATATGATTACATGTATGCTGGCTCATTTTTTCCTCTGGCACCTGAAGATCAGGTTGGGGAAAAAAAGCACCATCCATTACACTCTCGCAGCTTAGAACGCTTATAGGGATTCTACTTCCGATGCGTCGATTCGATGCGGAGATGACGTTAGCACTTATATACTGGATCCAGCTCAAGAATCACCGGGCATATCTCTCGCACCGGAAGAAGCAACTTCGTATGCTGGGCGAAGTTGCGTTGTAGGATTAATCCGTCAACTTCTCTCAAGGCATCGAAAACCCTTGTCCTCAACGCACCCACATAACAGTAACGCTTTTGAAGATCTACAGCTATGCGTTTAGCCCGTCTAACACAAAAATCTCTGAGGAACTGGGGACCTGACAATACTGCGCTGCGTAACATACCCACCAGATGTTCTACTGTGGTTGTTTCCTGGGATTTTTCCTTTTCTTCCCGTTCTCTGTCAATCATATTCTGATAATGATAACGCTCCCGGCAATAGGCTTCATATTTGGCGGTATCCAGTTCATTTTGGATGTTATTAAGGATACCGAAGAAGTAAGGAAGAGCGCATCGTTTCTGATCACGTCTTATGGCTTTGAGGAAAGCCTCTTCCGTTCTGCTGATGGCATCAAGATCATAAGAACCGATGCATTTACGTGCTCGCTTTAGGCTCTTTTCATCCACTTCCAGCCCGTGCTCTCGGATAATCCAGTCAAGACGGACAAGCTTGGTTTCCTGATCGGGGTCCTCGTTTTTCGCCTTTCGCCCTTTGTATTTCTCTTTTAAGGTTTGCCGTTGCTCCTCTGTTATTGGGGTCTTCATTGCCTCTTGAGGTGCAATTTTATCTCCAAAACGAGGCAGCCGATTGCGCAGGGCGATATAGATGGCAACTATCTTTTCCAGTATCGCTTTGGCCAGATTCCTCGGAGACAATGTCGTAAGGTTGATCATCCCGACCACTCCCTTCATTTCAGAAAAAGCGGATTCACAAGTGCCATTACCTTTGGGGTTTCCCGGACCCGCAGGCATAATCTCTATATGGTTCCGCTTAAGATAATCCACGGCTTGATCTGAAAGATTTGCGCTGCCATGATCGGATACTAACCCTATGGGTAGTCCCCATGACGCTTTATGTGCCTCTATAACCTTAATTAATTCTGCTGTTGTTTCACTGTCTGATACACTAAAGGCCGTATGATGAAAACTATCAACATCCACGCTCAGCTCCAGATTGAACTTGTAGGGCACCTGATCAATCCAGACAGTAAATTCACTCCCATCAACGCTTACAAGACCATTGGGGATATTTTGACGAAGGCTCTGATAAAACTTGGGCCGACGTCTTCTAATTTCTGGCCTGTAAAGACCATTGGCAATCAGGATCTCACCAACCTTTTTGCTGCTAAGGACCTGTTCATTAATTAACCATACTTTTTGATAGTATAGTTCCAGTCTCC
>CAZKEW010000270.1:0-2789 GCA_964551885.1 uncultured Eubacteriales bacterium | reverse complement strand
CCTATCTTCTCTGGTGCAGAAGATAGATAAAGAAGGGAGCGCCGACGGCTGCAGTGATGATACCGATGGGAAGCTCAGAAGGGGAGAGAAGCGTGCGGGCCAGGAGGTCGCAGCCGACAAGAAAAACGCCTCCCGTGATCGAGGAGAGGGGAAAGAGGTATCTGTGGTCGGGGCCGACGAGGATTCTTACCCAATGAGGAACGATGAGCCCGACAAACCCGATAATCCCGCTTACCGAGACAGATACGGCCGCAAGAAGCGTGGAAATGACCAGAAAAATTTTGCGCACCCATCCGACAGGACTGCCCAGGGATTGCGCCGCTTCATCTCCCAGGACAAGAAGATTCATGTCTTTGGCCAGCCATTGAGCCAGGATAAGGCAGAGGAAAAAATAGGGGGCGACGGCAATGACCTGATGCCAATCGGCCGGCGTGAAGCTTCCCAGCAGCCAGAAGACGGCCTGTTCGAAGGAATCAGACCTTAAAAAGAGAAGAAAAGAGGTCAGGGAAGAAGCCATGGCGCCGGCGGCGATCCCGGTCAGGAGAAGGGTTTCGACCTTGAAAACCGCTTTTTTCTGGGAAAGAAAATACACTAAAGAGACAAGGGCGAATCCCGACCCGAAGGCGAAGAGGCTCTGGACGGAAAAACCGAAGATTGTGGCTTCGAGGCCCAAGAACATGCAGAGAACAGCGCCAAAAGAAGCGCCGGAGGAGACACCGACAACGAACGGGTCCGCCATGGGGTTTTGGAAATAGCCCTGGAGGATGGCCCCGGCAAGAGACAGGCTTGCTCCGACCAGGAACGCGAGCAGAGCCCGGCAAAGGCGGAGGTCGAGAAAAATGGTCCGGTAGGTGTTGTCGTGGTGGAGGAGAAAATTCCAGAGATCCCGGGGATGTGTCGGCACAGCGCCGATCATGAGCGAGAGCAAAAGAAATGCCGCCAGGAAAAAGAGGAGGGCAAGAGAAAATAAGGCTCTTCTTTTCCTGATGTTCATTCTTTTGCCTTGATTTTTTGGGGATGGAGAATGCGGGCTACCTCAAGGAAGGCATCCAAAAGCCTTGGTCCGAATCGGCTGGCGATGTTGTCATCCAGGAAGCGAACCTCATTTTTTTCGATGGCCCTGACTTTATGCAGACGAGAATCAGCCAGCAGACCTTGTTTGACCTGATAGAAACGAGCTTCATCCTTGGCCATGATGATGATCACATCAGGATTTTCGTGAAGGAGCTGTTCGCGGCTGAGCTGCAGCCATTTTCTTGGAATCTTGCCGGCGATATTGACTCCTTTGGCCTTAAGCAAAAGATCATTGAGAAAACTCTCCTTCCCGCACGTCCAGAGGCCCCGGCCATGCAGCAAAAGGAAGACTTTGGGGTTTAAGTCGACACCGCGCAGAGCTTGCTCAACGTCTCGGTATTTCTTCTTGAGGATGTCGAGGAGTTGCGCCGCCCGCTTCTCTTCCTGGGTGAGCCGGCCTATCTTTTCGATGGTCAGGAAAAGGTCTTCGAGAGATTTTCCCGTATCCAAGATAAACACAGGGAAATGGAGGTTTTTGAGCTTGGTCAGGATCCGCAGTGAGTTTCCGCGAAAAGCGATGATCAGGTCGGGGTGAAGGGACTGGATTTTTTCGATGCTGGGGTCAACCATTCCTCCGACTTTTTCTTTTTCAGCGGCTTCCAGGGGATAATCGCAATAGCGGGTGACGCCGACAATTTTATCTCCGAGTCTGAGAGCAAAGAGGATTTCGGTGATATTCGGCGCCAAGGAGATGATTCGCTGGGGTGGCGAAGCAAGCAGAAAGGGGAAGTTGAGGTCATCATATAAGACTTTTCCTTTTTCCTGGGGAGGGAAGATTGCCATGGCCAAAGCGAGGAGAAAGGAAGCGTGCTGCATTCTTCCGTCTATTTTTTCCCTGTCTGTTTCGGAATGAGAGATATCTCAGGAAGCTTCGAGTGGAGGTTTTCTCTGATGTCCACATCGGCTTGATAAACCTGTTTGATGTTTTCCCTGGTGATCAGCGCCGCGGGCGGCCCTTGAGACTGGATTTTTCCGCCTTTGAGGAAAATGATTTTTTGCGAGTAGGGGATAACAAGGTTGATGTTGTGCTCGGTCGAGAGGATCGTTTTTTCCTGCTCTTTCTGAAGCCTTTCCAAAACCTGGAAGATTTCAACACCGTAGTTGATATCCAGGTGGGAACTGGGTTCATCCAGGAAAAGAAGCGGAGTATCCTGGGCGAGCGCTCTGGCGATAAAAACCCTCTGGCGTTCTCCTCCGCTCAGATGGGCGATCTTCTTGTCTTTGAGATGGGCGACTTCGACCAAGCCTAAAACATCCTCGATAATGCGCTTGTCGGAAGGGGAAAGCCCGGCCAGCCTGCCCTGATGCGCGTACCGGCCCATTGAGACAATTTCCATGACGCTGAATTCGAAGGCAAAGTCGAAGATTTGAGGGACAAAGGCAATCTTTTGGGCAACCTCGCGCCGTTTCAACCGGAAGAGGTCGGCTCCGGCTATCTTGACCTCTCCTGAGACGTCTTCGAGAAGTCCCTGCAGCGCCTTGATGAGAGTGCTTTTCCCGGAGCCATTAGGACCAAGGATGGAGACGAACTCTCCTTTCTCGAGGGAAAAACAGATATCCTCTATGACGGCGCCGTTGCCGTACCCGGCACGAAGATTATTAACCTCGAGGATGGCCATTGAATCGGGTTTTAATCCAATTTTTTTAAAAAATCAAGGCAAGATATTCCCTGGAGCCGGTCCCGGAAGTATTTCCGTTTCCGTGATGATCATGGA
>CAZKEW010000269.1:0-2817 GCA_964551885.1 uncultured Eubacteriales bacterium | reverse complement strand
CGATTCGCTTGACGACGATGTTGTGTTTCATGAGCAGGGCGGAAATCTGGGACCGGCCCTCTGCTTCGTCGGCAACGTTGACGTGGAGATAAGTGCCGAAAACGGATGTTTCGATGACCCAGTCTTCCTGCTGCAGAATTTCCATGGCCTTGATGACCTCGTCACACTCCACCTCGAGGATCGGATGCTCGAGGTATATTTTTTTCAGGTTTTCAGGACTGCCTCCGGCGACGAGTGAACCCGCATGCATGAGCATAATGCGGTGGCAGTATTCCGCCTCGTCGAGATAATGGGTTGTCACAAAGACCGTGACGCCGCTCTCAGAGAGCCGGCTGATCAATTCCCAGAAGTTCCGCCGTGAAACAGGGTCCACACCTCCTGTTGGCTCGTCCAGAAACACAATTCTCGGCTCGTGAAGGAGGGCGCAGCCCAGGGCCAGGCGCTGCTTCCACCCGGCGGCGAGCTCCCTGGCCAAGGACTTCTTCCTGCCTTCGAGGGACGCCATCTCCATCGCCCAGGACATTTTGATTTTGAGCTGAGGCCGCGACAGCCCATAAACGCCGCCGAAAAACCGGATATTCTCCTCAACGGTCAGGTCTTCGTACAGCGAAAATTTTTGGGACATATAGCCGATCGTCTCTTTGACCTTTTCCGATTGAGTGATGATGTCGTAGCCTCCGACTTTGGCCTTCCCTGAGGACGGCCGCAGTAGGCCGCAGAGCATGCGGATGGTGGTTGATTTGCCCGCTCCGTTGGCGCCGAGGAACCCAAATATTTCTCCCTTCGTAACGCTGAAACTGACCTCATTGACTGCGACAAAATCGCCAAACTTCTTGGTCAGATTGAAGACTTCGATCGAGTTTTCTGAGCTTTGTTCAAGCATGGATGTTTTCCGAAGATGAATCTTTGGTCAGGGCAATGAAAACATTCTCGAGCGAAGGCGGGACCTCCCGCCAATGTTCGATGCTAATCCCTGCTTCGGCAAGCTGGCTGAGGACGACTGGAAAATCTTTCTTTTTTTCCTGAACGACGATATGAAGCCTGTCCCCGAAGACCTGGACCTCTGGACGAGGGGTCATGTTTTTCAAGACCGTGGCAGCCTTTCTGGTGTCTCGGCAGATGACCTCGATAATGGTTCCCTTCATCAGGGATTTCACGGCTTGAGGCTTATCGATGACCATAAAAGACCCTTGGCGCATCAGGGCCACCCGTGAGCCCCGTTCAGCTTCGTCCAGGTAGGGTGTTGTCATCAGAATGGTAATCCCCGACTGAAGCAGCCGGAAAAGAATCTTCCAGAAGTCCCGCCGCGAAACGGGGTCAACTCCGGTCGTCGGCTCGTCGAGGAGGAGAATATCCGGCGTGTGGATCAGGGTGCAGGCTAGGGCGAGTTTCTGTTTCATCCCGCCGGAAAGCTTCTCGGCCAGGCGCCGCCGAAAAGGCCGCAGCCGCGCAAACTCCAGCAGTTTTTCGCGCCTGTTTTCATAATTGTCGACCCGATGGATTTCGGCAAAGAATTCGATGTTCTCATCCACCGTCAAGTCACCGTAGAGAGTGAACCTCTGGGAAAGATAACCGATGTGCTTTTTTATTTGGCTAATATCCTTGAGCAAATCGTAGCCCATGATTTGAGCACTCCCGGAGGTCGGTTTGGTGATTCCGCAAAGCATCCGGATCGTGGTCGTTTTTCCGGCTCCATCCGGCCCGACAATGCAGAACAACTCTCCCTTGTTTAGAGAGAAATGAAGGTTACTGACAGCCTTGACCGCTCCGTAATTCTTGGTCAGGCCCCGGGCTTCGACCACAAAATCAGCCGCCAAAATGCCTCCTTATTGTGAAGCTGCGGTTTGCATGAAGGCATCAGCGGGCATCCCCGGTTTGAGGATATTCTCTTGGTTTGGGATTTGGATCTTGACTCTGTACACCAGCTTCACTCTTTCCTCTTTGGTCTGGATATTCTTGGGCGTGAATTCCGCTTCGGGTGATATGAAGATCACTTTTCCAGGGAAGGCGCGGTTGGGATAGGAATCAATCCTGACTTCGGCCTGTTGGCCCAGACGGACCTTTCCGAGCTCCGTTTCCGTGATGTAAATATTAAGGTGGACTCGAGCGAGGTCGGCAATGGTCAAGAGAGGGGTGCCCGGCCCCACAAACTCTCCCTCCTCGACAGCCTTATGGGTGATGATGCCGGATGCAGGCGAAGTGATGGTCGAATCGGCAATCGTTTTCTTAAACAAGTCCCGTGCCGCTGCTGCCTGGTCGAGCCTGGCTTGGGCTGATTTGATTTCCTCGGGCCTGGCCAGTTTTTTCCATTTCGCGAGGGCTTGCTGGGCCGCCTCGTATTGAGCGCGGGCAACCGTGTAACGGGCCTCAGCGTCTTGATTCTGCTTGGCCGTCGCGCTTTGCTTCTCGTAAAGATTTCGAATGCGTTCCCGGTCCTCTTGAGCAACCTGGAGGTTCGCCTCCGCCTGTTTTAAGGCTTCTTCGGCCTGCCGGATATCTTCGACGCGGGCGCCCTTGAGAAGGAGCTCGAGCTGAGACTCGGCGAGGTCAACGCCGGCCTGAGCCTGCCTAAGCTGGATTTCCAAGGAAGAGCTGTCGATAACGGCTAAAGTGTCTCCATTTTTCACCGGGCTTCCTTCCTCGACGAACAACTTCTCGACCTGGCCGCTCGTTTTGGCAGCGACGGTGACTTCGACGGCCTCGATCGTTCCAGAGGCGGAGATGATGCCGGCATTTTTGTTGTTAGGACACGAAATTAAAATCAAGGCTGAGAAAACAACGATTGCCCATATTGAGATGCTTGAATAAGATATTTTC
>CAZKEW010000268.1:0-2818 GCA_964551885.1 uncultured Eubacteriales bacterium | reverse complement strand
AGAACTTGTCCTGGGCCTTCTTGTCCAGGATGTAGGTGAACCCCAGCCGCGGCTGGACTTCCTGGTCGAAATCGAACAGCAGGAACCGCTGACGCTTGTAGGTCTCGGTGATGAACTCATCGCGATTGACCAGCATGCCGGCCAGGATGGTCAGGCGGTCGCCGATCGTCGCCGAATCCTGGAGGAAGAAACCGTATGTTCTGCCTCTTGATTTCTGCACGTCCTGCTTGGGATAATATCTCGCTCGAAAGGCCGGTTTGCCTCCGTATGTAGTGACGATAATGCTTCCCCAGCCGTTGGCGACCCTTTCGAGATATTCACTGCCGTCATCATACCCGAAACCAGCCTTGATGAGATGGGAATGCCCGGTGAAATCGAGATACTGGCTGAAAACGACCTTGACCTCATCTCGGTAGAAATTCTGCGTATTGAACTCGGACCCGCCTCCGACAAACTGGCCGGAGGCCTTGGCTCCGCCGACAATATAACCGGTTGCGGTCCGGAAGTAACCCATCTGGTCTAAATGAGCCGGGTCAAAGGGGGGCAGGTAGCCAAGCTCTGTGATCGGTGAGCTCTTGTATTTCTCTTCCACGCGGTCGTACTTGATGTCGAGATAGGTGTTGGGCGTGATGATCCAGGTGTAGGACCCGTAAAAAATCCGGTCGAGGCCATCTCCGTTAACGGCAACAGTAGGATAGTCGTTAACGCCGATGCCTGCGTTTCGGCTCTTGGAGTCGTTGTTCCGGAAGCTGAAGACGAACTGATGTCTGGGATGAGGGTTGGCGCTCAGCTTGGCGAAAAACTCATAGGAATTGAATTTGGCGTCGGGGACAGGACCCAGGTTGTTGATCCGGCCGGTCGTTTTGGAATAGGGCAAATTCCCGGAGACATACCACCAGATCTTATCCTTCAAGATCGGGCCGCCCAGTCCGATCGACGGGGTCGCGACATTATACTTGGTGACGATGTTCGGGTCCCGGCTTTTCCAGGTGAACCCGGACGGCTCATAGACAATACGGACTGAGCCGGAAATCAAGTTTGTCCCCGATTTGGTGATCGCGTTAGTCACCATGCCGGCCGCCCGGCCGAACTCGGCGCTCAGGGCTCCGCGCTTGATGTTGATCTCTTGAATATCCAATTCGGAGAAGTTCGCCCCGAGATAGCCGTAATGGGGATTCGTGATGTTGGCGCCGTCGTAGAGATAGACATTGTCCTGCCTGTTGCCGCCGGCGTTGGGGGCAAAATCCCGGTTATCGGCCACGCCGGGAGCCAGCTGCAGCAGGCTCGAGTAAGAGCGGCCGAGGGGAAGATTCTGGACTTGCTCTTTGTCCCAGTTGGTGTTGATTTCCGTGGACCGGACGTCGATGATCGGCGAGGCGGCCACCACCGTGACTTCTTCCGCAACTCTGCCCACCGCCGTCATGACGGCATTGACTTGAGTCTCTTTATCCAGGCTGACGATGACATCAATAGCATAGTCCAGAGCCTCTGGATGGGTGATTTCCAGTTTGTATCTGCCCGGGGCAAGGCTGAGAAACCTGAAGGAACCGTCTCTTCCCGTGATGAACGCGCGGCCCGCGGGCAAAAGTGGTCCTGAGATCTTCACCTTGGCGTCAGCCAAGACACTGCCTTCTGTCGTCCTCACGACACCCGTCACAGCACCTCGGTCTATCGCCAGAACAAGCGTAGAGAACAGGGCCAAAGCCAGCATCAAAAGGGCTAAAAGGACAATTTTGCTTTTCACCTTAACCTCCTTTCTAAAAAACAGTTTCTCTTTTGCTTTTGGCCGTTTAAGAGATTATCTTTTATTCGAATACCACCACCTCCTTTCAGGCGGAAAGAGAAGGAAAAATAAGCCTCTTCTTCCGTTGCTTTTTTGCTCTTTCCCGATTTTTTCTTTTCGAGAAAATATATAGCACAGAGAAAATGGGTTGTCAAGCAATTGAAATCGCTGACTCGTTCGCTGCGTTGACCTTGTTCCTCTCCTGTGATAAAAGCAAAAGATGAAAAATTGCGACGTAGTGAGGTAAGAATGCAAGGCCAAATTCCTACTTTATATGTCTCCGGAAAGACCTTGCCTGAAGCCTGGGAAAAGGCCGTTTTGGCCTGCTGGGGGAAGGGAGTTTCCATCAAAACCGAGTACGACAAACCCGGCGACCCGCCCAGCAAGGACTGCACCATGATGTGGGCAGTAGAGGATCCTTTTTTGGAGCCGCGCATCCACCGCGCCTTCCCGGGCGGGCTGGAGGACCTTGAAATCTACCGCCAGGAAGTCGTGGATGGAGTCCATGACCACTGGATTGCTCCCGAGGAAGGAAAGTGGACCTACACCTACCACAAGCGCCTCTTCGCTTATGAGATCGAGGGCCAGACGATTGACCAGGTCAACTATATTATCGAAAAACTCAGCCAGGCCGGACATTCGCGCCGCGCTCAAGCCATCACCTGGAACCCCAAACTCGACCCGACAACCTATGACCCGCCCTGCCTGCAGCGCGTCTGGTGCCGCCTTCTCGCCGATGAAAAAGGCGGTCTCGTCCTCAACATGAACACCCATTGGCGCTCCAGGGATGCCTATAAAGCGGCTTATATGAATGCTTTTGCCTTGACGGACCTCCAGCGTGCTATCGCCGAGAAAATCGCTTCGAAGACCGGCCGCCGCGTGCGCGTGGGCCGGTATGCCGACCTCGTGGACAGCTTCCACATCTATGGCTCCTACTTTGATGAGTTTCAAGGGTTTCTGACTCTGGTCGAAAAGCGAAGTTTCGAGGAACGCACTTGGCCCTCGGAATATGCCGAGCCGATGTTTGCCGAGGCC
>CAZKEW010000267.1:0-2823 GCA_964551885.1 uncultured Eubacteriales bacterium | reverse complement strand
AGGTGGGAAAAAGATCTGATTATTCTCTTTTCCTTCGGCCCGAGAGAGGGCATATGCAAGTAGCCTGGCGAGAAAAAATGGGGACGGTCCCATTTTGCCACTACCAGAATTCCGAAATTCCGGGGACACGTGCCAATTTCAAGAGAAATTGTTACATACGCTGAAAAGCATGCTCTCAGTCCATCCCGTGAGCCATTTTTCGCTAAGCTTTCGCGCTCGGTTGCATTTTACCTGATAATTAAAGCGATAGGCTTGCATTACAAACTAAAATGAAGCATAATATTAATCAATCTGATTCATATATTGAAGCAAGGAGGTTAGATGAAATCGATCACAATTCATGGAATAGACAAGGAAATGGAAAAACTTATCAACGAGCGAGCCAAATCTGCCGGCACAAGCGTCAATAAGGTCGTGAAGGAACTTCTCGCTAAGGCACTTGGCATCAATAAAGACAAGAAGGATCATCGGGATGAGTTTGTTGATCTTTTCGGCATCTGGACAGATAATGACGAAAAGCAATTTCTGGAGGCGGCCAAAGACCTGGAAGTCGTTCACTCTGAGGACTGGGAATGAAACGAATCCTGCTGGACACAAACGCCTATGTCCGCTTTTTAAGGGGGGATGAAAAAGTCATGGCTTATCTGGCCCAGGCCGATACTGTCTACATGTCCGTGTTTGTCCTGGGCGAATTGTTCGCGGGCTTCAAAGCCGGGGGCAAAGAAAGAAACAATAAGCAGATCCTGGAGAGATTCCTTCTCAAGCCAACGGTAACTGTGCTCGAGGCCACGATAGAAACAGCGGATATCTTCGGGCTTATCATGGCCTCCCTCAGAAAATCAGGAAACCTGATTCCGGTTAATGATGTCTGGATCGCTGCGCACGCCCTGGAAACAGGCTCGATCCTCCTCACCTATGACGACCATTTTACCGTAATCCCCGGGCTGCGGCTCTGGGATGAGCTTGGTCATTAGTCGCGGCGGCCAGAAGCCTCTATTGTCTCCATGTGGCATATAATAGGATCACCGGCGAACCCGTCCTCGAATCCGGCCTCTATTTCACCTCCATCAACCGCTGGGTGAGAATCTGATCCAGGATCTTTGGGCATTACCAAACAAGGCGCCGAAATAGTGCTGGTGTTTGGTAAAAGGAGCGAAATATGAAGGTCATTAGGGGCGTTTTATCCGAGGAACTTCAGAATTCGCTCCAGATGAGAAAACGTTACGGACAAGCTCTTGAAAACCTTCCAAGGGGCAGCCTTGTCGAAAAGAACATCAGAGGCCACAAGTATTATTATCTGGCCTTTAGAGAAAATGAGAAGGTGAGATTCGTCTATAAGGGTAAGCTCTCCGAAGCCGAGCTGAAGAGATACAGGGAAGGGCAGAAGATGAGAGCAAAGTATAGAAAGCTTTACCGGCAGGTCAATCAGCAAATAATTTTTCTTAAAAAGGTCCTGCGTGGAAAAACAGTATAGTCTTTGTTTGAAGGTTCTAAGGCGGATGCAGGCGGCCGGCGTTCTTGATGAGGCTATGGTGATTGGAAGCTGGTGCGAAATAAATGGGGACGGTACTATTTTTTCTTGTATGCTTCGCCCCTTGGAGCTATGTCCAATACCTCGATGAGTTCTTTTTCCATCAAGAATATAATTCTGTATGAGCCCACGCGGAGCCTAAAGATATTTTGAATTTTCCGGCCCTTCATTTTTATGATGTCCCCCTTGCCGGGGATGCGGTTGATGGCTTCAAAAACCCTCTGTTTTGTCTTCCTGTCAAGTTTCTGAAGATAGCTGAGAGCGGTCTTGCTGTACGTGACAATCATAATCCAAGCAACTTTTTGACTTTTGATGCTGGAATGAATTCATCCGTTTCAAGAATCTTGAGCAGCCTTTTTTCCTCTGTTTCTGAGAGCAAAATTTCCGCTTTCTTGTCGAGATTCTTTTCCATCCACTCTCGGAGCGCTTTCCTGATGATTTCCGATATACTGGCCCGCCTGAGAAAAGCCATCGCCCTTGCCTTATCATAAAGATCGCTGTCAATGATGATATTAACCCGTTTCATTTTTGTTTTTTCCATACATATGTATATACATCATTGCGCATCCTTTTTCAATTGATTCAAGAGTTCGGCCTTTACACCTGATAAAAACGATGGGAAGGCTGAAAATTCTCACGCCTGAAAAATCTGAATCCGGCCTCTATTCCACCAGCCTGACTTCCAGCATCCGGTCGATACGGAAGTTGCGCTCCTCGCCCCTCTTGAAGCAGTAGGCGCGCAGTCCCTCGAACTGCCTTCCCATGTATTCCATCCGCTCGATCGACTCGGGCCGGATGCGGCGGCGCGTCTTGGTGTCGTCGGTTTTGAGATAGACGATCTCCAGTTCCCCACCGTTCCGGATGGCCTCCCGGATCAGGGCGAGCTTGTCCTCGTAGGACAGCTTTTCGTCGGCCTTCCGGTATTGATACCGGGTGAGGAACTTGATGACCCTCCAATCCATGCGGATGTGCGACTTCCTGATCTCTTTTTTGAGGACGATCCCCTGGAAGTTGGTGCACCGGCTCAAGGCGACATAGACCTGGCCGTGGGCGAACGTGCCGCGGCCGATGTCGATGACGACCTTGTCGAACGTCTTCCCCTGGCTCTTGTGGATGGTGATGGCCCAGGCCAGCTTGAGCGGATATTGGGTGAACGAGCCGATGGTCTCGGTGAAGAGCTTTCCGGCCCGTTCATCGAAGTCGAGCTTGAAGAGCTCCCAAACATAGGGCTCGACATCGACCGCCAGGACATCGGGCGAGGATTTTGCCTTCTCGACGCCAGCGATCCGGCC
>CAZKEW010000266.1:2451-2824 GCA_964551885.1 uncultured Eubacteriales bacterium | reverse complement strand
TCGACACCAAGAGGCTCACTCGGCCAGCTCAGCCGAAAAGGAAACTCTTATGTTTGGGAAAATTTCGTTCGGGTCTTCACGACGGTCACCAACGTCGCCAAAGACATGCAGAAAGAGGTGATTAAATGAAAGAGCTTCAGTATGGCCGGTGCGGGCTCTATTGCGGTGCCTGCGGAGCGCGAGAGGTGAGCCATCATGAAGGATAACGGCGATTATGACATAAAGCTGGACGCCAAATTCGGCTTCTTGGAGCTCGTCGACGTGCCGCACCTCGTGGCTGCGAGCAAGGAAAGGTGGTCCAACCAAACGCTGTGTCGAGTGAATGACTGCGTTATTCGCCTCGGGGTGATGCAGGGAGAATTTCACTGGCACA
>CAZKEW010000266.1:2234-2441 GCA_964551885.1 uncultured Eubacteriales bacterium | reverse complement strand
CTTTTTTGTCCTCGAGGGAAAGCTCCTCGTTGACCTGGAGGATCAAACGATAACTCTCGAACGCCACCAGGGCTACGCGATTCCGAAAGGGGTGGTGCATCGGACGCGAGCTCCCGAACGGACAGCAGTCCTGATGTTCGAAGGGAGCGGCGTAAACCCCGCGGGCGACTGAAATACCACGGCTCGTTTTTGCGCCGCGGCTGTCAG
>CAZKEW010000266.1:0-2224 GCA_964551885.1 uncultured Eubacteriales bacterium | reverse complement strand
GGATACTCGGACATTCCGCCAAGAGCATGGGCATGCCAAGGGGCTCTTCCGCCGCTCGTCATCGTTGCATTTTGTTGAGCAGCTACGTAAGATGAAGTTATGTCCGTTTCTCGCTTCAGAAGGGAGCGATGGTTTTTCCTTAGTCTCGCTCTGTTCCTCTGGCCCGGCCGGGGTGGATCCCTCTTGGATCCCGCCCAGAAGGCAGAGATTCAGAAAGCCCTTCAGCACGAAGTCACCGTCACTCTGAAGATGGTCCAGGTTTATGTAACGGATAGGCGCGGGAAGCCTATTCTTGACCTGGAGAAGTCAGACTTTATCGTCTATGATAACGGTGTTTTGCAGGAAATTACCGCTTTTGAAAAGCATGTCATTTCGGGACAAGCCCTCCGCGCCACAGCTCCTGCGAGTGAGACGATCGCGGCCACTCCTCTGCCCAAGATGGAACAGATGAGCCGCAAGTTTATTCTTGTTTTCGATTTTGCCTACAACAGCTTCATCGGAGTCGTCAAAGCCAAACAGGCGGCGCTGCATTTCATCGATTCCCGGCTTCTACCGACAGACGAGGTGGCGGTTCTTTCTTATTCGGCCTTGAGAAGCCTTACCCTCCATGAGTATCTGACAACAGATCATAATAAGGTTCGGCAAGCGGTAGGAGCCGTGGCCAAGGGAGAAATTGGAGGGAGGGCTTTTGAGATCGAGGAACAATACTGGAAAAATCGGGATGTGGAATACCAAAGGGCTCGAGTGGAAGGGTCGGAGCGCGAAACCGCTGAGGGCGGAACCGCTGAGGCCCGGAACTGGAAACTCAGAAACGTTCAGGAAATGGAACGACTAGCCTCCAAGAACCAGGCCTTCAACTTCCTGGCCAGGATGACTGACCTGGCCAAGGCTTTGCGTTATATCCCGGGTCAGAAGAACGTAGTTCTATTTTCGTCGGGGATTCCGGCATCCCTTCTCGCCGGGACGGGACAGCCTGTTGGGGTAGCCAAGTTTGATTTCGGCGATTATCGCCTCCGCGCCCAGAACGAAGAGTTGTTAAAAGAGCTGAGCTCTTCGAACTGCATCGTTTTCTCTTTTGACACCCGGGAGAAAGATATCAACATGTTTCGGGATGACAACGAGACGTTTGTGACCGGGGATCGGAGCATCGCGCTTGATGCCCGCGCGGACACGATCTATTACCGGGATTCGAGAACGACGGGCGAGAGCACCTTGCGCCGGCTTTCTGGCGCCACGGGTGGGAAATACTTCGGCAATATCGATGAATACGAGGGGCACCTCCAGAAGCTCCAGGATTTAACCGGCTCATATTATGTCCTTGGCTATTCCATCGACGAGAAATGGGACGGTCAGTATCACGCGATTAAAGTCGAGGTGCGGAGAAAAGGATGCCGCGTCCACAGCCAGACGGGGTATTTCAACCCAAAGCCTTTCCGGGAATATTCGGATCTTGAAAAAAAACTCCATCTGCTGGACCTGGTGCTCAATGAAAAGCCTCTTTTTCAGACTCCCCAGCCTCTGTTCATGAAGCCTTTGGTGTTTTCTTTGAGCGGCGAGGCACAGCTCTTCTTATTAGCCGAGATTCCGGCCTCGGTCATGCAGAGATTCACCGGCAAAACGGCCGAGCTTGTGGCCCTGATTTCTGATGAACAGGAAAACCTGATTAAGATCGAAGGGATGGGTTTTGAGCTGGACAAATTTCGTGGCCAGAATGTCGTTTTTTCCCCTGGAGTTATGCTTCGGCCCGGCCGTTATAGATGCCGGCTTGTGGTCAGGGACTTAGACACCGGAGAGGCCGCTGTGGCCAAGTCTTACGCTTTGGTTGGCAAGACAGCGGAGAGGAACCTCATCCTTGGCCAGCCGTTGCTCCTTGTCCCAGGGTCCGGGTCTTTATACCTTGAGGAAAAGAGGCCGGAAACGAAAAGCCGTCAAACGTGGACCGATATCTATTCTTTTGACTCCCGCACCTTCAGGCCTCTCCTCGGCCCGCTTCCGAAGGAGGTGTCCAAGATTCTGGCGTTAATTCCCTTTTGCCAGAAGAATCTTTCCCAAGGCGACATCAATTATCAGGCCTACGTGGTCAGTTTTTCTTCCGGGCAGAATATCCCCATCATATGTACAGAGTTGGAGCGGCTACCGAAAGGCGGCTTTCAAGCGCAATTCTTAGAGCTGGAGCTTGGCCATCTTGAACCTGGCGAATATGTCCTGTATATCATGGCCCAGG
>CAZKEW010000265.1:0-2830 GCA_964551885.1 uncultured Eubacteriales bacterium | reverse complement strand
ATCGCGAGCCTCCAAAAGAGGCGTGGCGATCTCAAACTAAGATTGCTTCGGCCAAGGGCCTCGCAAAGACTAAGGGATTGTGAGGGGATTCGTCCTCTATCAGGGAGGGCAGAAGATTCCGGCGAAGAACGTCAAATAAAGTTAGAGAATGAGCGGGCGGGGTTTGCGATATTTCCGGCCCGGCGTTCGTCATTTTTATAGCCGACATGGAGAACCGTCTCAGAACGCCAAACTTGAAATTGAAGAAACCTCAGGGCCACCGCCAGCGCCTCCGGGAGAAATTCCTCAAAGGAGGGCTCGACGGGTTCTTAGATTATGAGATCGTTGAGCTGCTTCTAACGCTGGGAACGCCGCAGAGGGACTGCAAAGAACAGGCCAGAGAGGCCATCAAGGAATTCAAAACCCTCGGTGGGGTTATGGAGGCAAGCTCCCTCGACCTCCAGAAGATAAAGGGCATCGGCCCCCACAATGTCTTTGGCCTCAGGTTTGTCCAGGAAGTCTCGCGCCGCTTTCTCCGCGAAAGGATGATGAAGAAAGCCTATTGCCGTTCCTCACGGGAGGTTTTTGACTATCTTTTTCATGCCCTGCGCGATTTAAAGAAGGAAAACTTCAAGGTCCTTTTCCTGGACGCCAAAAACCAGATCCTCGAAGAAAAAACGCTCTTCGAAGGCACGGTCGATTCGAGCGCCGTCTATCCCAGGGAAATCATCAAGGATGCGCTGCGGTATGATGCCTCCTCTCTGATCTTTGTCCATAACCATCCTTCGGGCGACCCCGAGCCTTCTCCCTGTGATAAAGAAATCACCAGGGACCTGGTTTTTGCCGCCAGGGTGATGCAGCTCAAGGTCCTGGACCATATCATCATCGGGAATAACTGCTATTTCAGCTTTGCCGACCACGGCCTCATCGAAGAGTATGAATTCCTGTTCCAGCAGTCAGACTAAAAAGATTGACCGCAGACGGAAGCATCATCAAATTCGTAAGGGGACGATTCTCGATGAGAATCGTCCCCTCAACACTGGCCGCCGAGAAAGCCAAAAATTTCAACGGGGACACTTTAAAGGACTCTTATTTAGGAAATATTAATCCCTCCTACCTCCCTTGACCAATCAAGGGAGGCCTGAACAAGGTAAGTGTCTCCGCAATGGTCGGAAGGGAGCGAATTCCTTGACCAAGCTAAAAAAATAATCACGGAAATAGAAATGCTATCGGTGAAAAGAAATGAGTTGAAGAAGGGGCGCGGTTGCGGGTAAACTCATAGGACGGAGGTCGCCATGCCTGATGATAGGGAAGTCGCCAAGAATTACAAAATGAAGCCCATTGAGGAGATTGCGGACCGGGCAAGAATCCCGCTGGAATATCTTGAAAAATACGGCTCCTATAAGGCAAAAATTCTTTGGCCGCAGGAAATAAAAAGGCTTCCAATCCGGGGAAAGCTCATCATGGTCACAGCCATGACGCCGACGCCTGCGGGCGAGGGTAAGACGACGACGGCCATCGGATTGGCTGACGCCTTCGGCCATCTCAAGAAAGAGGCAATTGTGGCGTTGAGAGAGCCCTCCTTGGGGCCTGTGTTCGGGATGAAGGGAGGAGCCACGGGAGGAGGATATGCCCAAGTCGTGCCGCGGGAAGACATAAACCTTCACTTCACCGGGGACATCCACGCCGTGACAGCGGCCCATAACTTGCTTGCGGCCATGGTCGATAACCGTATTCATTTTGACGGCGTTTGTGGGCTCATCGACTGCCGGACCGTGACCTGGAAGAGGGTCATGGATATGGATGACCGCGTCCTCCGGGAAGTTGTGGTCGGCATCGGCGGACCCCTGCGCGGCATCGCCCGGGAAACGGGGTTTGACATCACTGCCGCGTCTGAGGTTATGGCCATTCTCTGCCTCTGCGCCGACTTAAAGGAGCTCAAAGAAAGGCTCGGGAATATCGTCATCGGCTATTCCACCGACAACAAGCCGGTTTTCGCCCGGCAGATCAAAGCCGAAGGGGCGATGGCCGCGCTTCTCAAAGATGCCATCAAACCCAACCTGGTCCAGACTCTGGAAGGAACGCCCGCGTTCATTCACGGCGGGCCTTTTGCCAACATCGCCCACGGAACAAACTCCGTGATTGCCACGCGCCTGGCTCTGAGCCTTGCCGACTATGTCGTTACTGAAACCGGGTTTGCCTCTGACCTCGGCGCGGAGAAATTTTTCGATATCGTTGTCCGGACTGGGCATATCCCTCCGCCGGATGCGTGCGTCCTTGTAGCGACACTCCGGGCTTTGAAGCTTCATGGGGGAGTGAAATTGAAGGATGTCAAACCCGAAAATCCCGAAGCCGTAGAAAAGGGATTTGAGAATCTGAAGAAGCACATGGAAAACCTCCGGCATTTCGGCGTTCCTTTTGTTGCCGCCTTGAATAAATTCCCCGATGATACAGATAGGGAAATTCAAAAGTTCCTCGACCTCTGCCGGGCTGAGAAAGCGCGAGCGGCCTTGAGCGATGTCCACGGCCAAGGCGGACGCGGCGGAATGGAATTAGCTCAAGAAACGCTTAAAGCTATTGCGGAAGAGGAAAATAAGTTCCAGTTCATTTACCGGCTCGACATTTCGCTCCTGGATAAGATCGAAGCTGTAGCCACGAAAATTTACGGCGCTTCGCACGTGACCATGGAGGGAAAAATCAAGCGGAAAATCCTCCGGATGGAAGAGAACGGCTTCGGACGTCTTCCTGTTTGCATCGCCAAGACTCAATACTCTCTTTCTGCGGATGATGAAGCCCTGGGGAGGCCTGCCGGATTCAGCTTGATTGTGACCGATGCCTCTTTAAGTGCCGG
>CAZKEW010000264.1:0-2836 GCA_964551885.1 uncultured Eubacteriales bacterium | reverse complement strand
TCCATGTCCTGATAAAGATCGCCCGGCACGGGCCGGCCTATGGCCCAACCCGGAATCCGGATACTGATGGCGAATTCTGCGGATTCCGCGGGGTTGACCGTGATCCTAACATTCCCATCCCAGGGATACTGCGTTTCCTGTCGGACGCTCACTTTTTGTGGCCCCAACTCTATGCTCGCCTCGCTCGCCACGAACAAGTTCATATACAGGGAATCATCCCGTTTGGCGTAGATATAGCCGGGGATGGAGGGAATAAACCGGGGAATATTGCTCGGACAGCAGGCGCAGTTGAACCAGGCGCTGCGGTGATACTGGCCGAAAGATTCCAAGGGATTCGGATAGAAGAACTGGTCGCCGCTAAGAGAAACTCCTGAAAGGAAGCCGTTGTAAAGGACTCTCTCCAGGACATCGATATACTTGGCGTCGCCGTGGAGCAGGAACATTCGCTCGTTCCAGAGGGCATAGCCGATAGAAGCGCAGGTCTCGCAATAAGCTTCCGCATTCGGCAGTTCATAATCAGCCCCGAAGCCTTCGATTCCCCCGGCTGCTCCGATGCCGCCCGTGAGATACATCTTTTTGAGGACGACATTCTCCCAAATCCGGTCAATGGCTTGGATATAAGCCGTATTTCCTGTAATGGCGGCCACATCCGCCATTCCTGAGTACATGTACATCGCTCGCACAGCATGGCCGACGGCTTCGCTTTGCTCGGTTACGGGCTTGTGATCCTGAGAATATTCTCCGTAGAGCTTGCGGTCTTTGGCGTTCCCGCGCTCGTCCAGGAAGAATTTGGCGAGATTCAGATACTTTTTCTTTCCCGTCAGGCGGTAAAGCTTGACCAGGCCGATCTCGATTTCCTGGTGTCCGGGAGCGCCGTGCTTTTTCCCCGGGCCGAAGACGCCGGCGATCAAATCGGCATTCTTGAGCGCCACATTGAGGAGATTTTTCTTTCCTGTAGCGAGATAATAGGCCACTGCCGCCTCGTAGAGGTGCCCGACATTGTACAGCTCATGACTCATGTAAAGATTCGACCAGCGCTCCTCCCCCACCCAATCCACCGGAGGATGAGCCGGGTCGATCGTGCGCGCCGTGTAAAGATAGCCGTCGAGCTCCTGGGCCGCGGCGATCTTGGCAATGATATCATCCACGTATTTTATGAGCTCGGGGTCGGGATGGACGCTCAGGGAGTAAGATGCGCCTTCGATAATCTTGTAAACGTCGGAGTCGTCAAACGGATACTTGGAACAGAAAGCACCTTGTTTCAGTCCGCCGGCGATTTCAAAATTCGTGATGCGTCCAGTGTCTTCGCTCAGCTTGAAGGCGTAGGGAATGGTGACCTTGCGGTTCGTCTCAATTCTCGGCGCCCAGAACTGGTCTGTAATTTTGACGGATCTGAACGAAACAGGCGTATAAGGATAATCCGCTGGAGAAGCTTTTTTACACGTGAGGTTTAAGCTTGTTAAGACCAAAACGGCCAGGACGACCTGAAAGCCTACGCTCTTTTTCATCGGCCTCGCACCTCCTTTTTCTTAACATAGTCTCTCATTCTATCACCTTTATTTTAACATCGCCAAGCCGAAAAGGCCGCCGGCGATGCCGTCGGGATAGGACTGAAATTTAACGGTCACTTTATCTTTTTCCCGGGTGAGCTCCGCAGGAATTTTGTGTTCCACATCAAAGAAATCGCCGGGCTTGTTGACGTTGACAACCTGGGTCGCAATTTTTGTCCCGTCGACGAGAATATCGAAAGTGCGGCCGACATCACTGCCCCAGTAGGTGCACAAAAGAGTCATCGGCTTGGCCGGCAAGATTTTCACTTCATAGCTGAACCAGCCGCCCCTCGTCGCATGCCGCCAGCTCCTTTGGAGGTGATAGCCGAATTCACTCCTTCGGGACTGGAGGTTATGCTCCTTCTCGGATTTCTCGTCTCCAATTACTACACTATCCACAATGCGCTCGAAAAGAGCTTTCTGCTTGGCCGCCTCCTCGGCCTCCCGCACTTTGCGCTTCGCCTCATAATCTTTCCATTCATCCTCGGTGTAAAAGCGCCAGTAAAGGGCATAGCGCTTGCCGAAAAGCAAGTAGAAGGGAACAAGGGTTATATCGCTCGGTCTGCCGGCTTTCACCGTCTGAAAAGTTAGGGGTTGGCCGGCCACGGGTTGAATCCAGGTTGTCAGGTCTTCGGTCCCGGCCACAAAATCCGGCGCCGGAGCAGGCTTTCCTTCGGCATGATAAGGTCCATAGATGGCGTCTTTTGGAAGCTCTTCTGTGGGAAGCTCGCCGGCTAAGACGAGCGGCCCATACATGATGGCGGCAAGCTTCGGGTCATCGGGCATCCGGCAAAGGTGAAGCGACAGCGGCATGTCAACGGAGATTCTGTCGCCGTTTTTCCAAGTCCGGGCAAGCGTTAAATAGCTCCCTGGGTTAGCTGCAACTTCCTGGGCCTCTCCATTGACCTTAACGGTCGTTCCCTTTGTCGCCCAGTAAGGAACGCGGATGCGCAAATCAAGGCTGATGTCCTTGAGGCAACTCAAGATGAGCGTTGTTCCCTCTGCTTCAGGGAATCTCGTCTCCTGCCGGAGGCTGACACCCTTTTCCGGCCACTTAGCTTCAGAGGCGATGAACAGATTGACAAATATTCCGTTATCATCGTGAAAATAGATGCTGTCGCCGTACTTGGCGGGATTCTCGACGCCTGTGCCAGTGCAGCACCAGAAAGAATCCCGAGGCGTGCAAAACGTCTTATACCAACCCGAGGCCATCGGGACGTAGTACATTGTCATCCCCGTCTCTGGGTCCTGGGTGGATAGGATGCCGTTGAACAGCGCCCGCTCGT
>CAZKEW010000263.1:0-2840 GCA_964551885.1 uncultured Eubacteriales bacterium | reverse complement strand
TCGGAAATTTTTAAGATGGATTCATTCACTTTTTCCATTCGTTTGTGTTCTGAAGTTTCGAGGGCAAGGGCGACAATATCCCCGATGGAAATCGCAAAATGCTGCTCTTCCAGGGTCCATTTCCTCTCCGCACCTGTATGCTCATGGCAGATGATGCCGATGACTTGTCCGTGGAGACGGATGGGGATGTCCATCATCGAGGTAATCCCTCGCGGGCCCAGGTAGCCCTGGGCAAACTCATTCGTTCGAGGGTCTGTGAGCGTGTTATCGGCGGCGACGACACAGCTCTCTTCGAGGGCGCGGAAGTAACGGGGATATTCTCCGGCTTCGAGCACCAATCCTTTGTCATGAGTGTTCTGGCTTTTCTGGAAAAGGTCATGACAGAAAATCTTTGTGTGCTCGGGATTGAAAAACCAGATGCTGACTCTGTCCACATCCAGAGTCCGTGAGTCGATCTCGGTGATTGTTTTCAGCGCAGAAGCCAAGTCAGAGAAGTTTAGCTTGGTCAGTTCCAGGAGGGCCGCCTGATGACGAATCACCTGGTTGGCTCTTTCCTGCAAAGCCTTCTCTTCTTGCTTCTGTCGGGTGATGTCCAGCAAGCTTCCCTCGTAGCAAAACACCCGGCTTTTGGAATCGAAAACAGCATGGACATTGTCCTGGACCCAGATGACCTTTCCATCGGCCTGTTTGAGTTGAAATTCAAAGTTCCGCAGAACCTTCTCCCGAGCCAAGATGGCAGCGGATCTTTTGCGGTCTTTTGGGTCGAGATAGAATTTGCCGGCGTTTTTCCCCAAACAGGAATCCTTGTTTGTATACCCGAGCATCTGGACCATGGTCGGGTTGAGGTCGAGAATTTTCCCCCCTGGAGTTGTTCTGTAGAGGCCGACAGGAACGCCCTCGAAAAGAGCTCGGTATTTGTTCTCGCCTTCTCTCAACGACTCCTCGGCCCGCTTGCGCTCCAGAGCATTGCGGAAGGGTTTTTTGGCAGCTCTGGGCTTTGACGGATTTCTTTTTGGCGGACAATATTCAAGCTGGGGCTTCATCTTTCTTGCGGGCTATCCTCAGATAGGAGTTTCCTCTTATATTTTCCTGTTTAATGTATATGGGGAATCGCCGTGCTTCAATAACCTATGAGGATGAATTGCAGGGGGATTTTTCCCCCTGGTTTTATCACCTCTAAAGGTGAAGAAAGGCTCGGGCATTCGCCCTGCGACCAATGGGTCGCACCTCCTTGGAACCCCCCGCTGCTTTGCTTACGCAAATCAGAAAATCAGCTCCCATTCGTCCTTCGACAATTCCGGAGACACTTGCAGGCTTCTATGGCCCCCCTTGATTGATCAAGGGGGGTTGGGGGGATTAATACCTCAAAATCAAAGTCTTCGAGAGTGTCTCCGTTCTTTATCCCTCCGGAGAGAAACCCTGCCTGCTCAGTCCTCATACGGGTTAATTCACCCGCTGGCCCTTGCTTCGGGTCGGTGAAAAATCGGGGGACGGTTCTCGTTGAGAACCGTCCCCATCTGCTTTAGCCTAATATCAGCAAATCTAAGATAATTTGCAGGGGAAAAAATTTGTGAGAGTAGCTGGAGAATATGGTAAGATAACGCCTTTGAAGGAGAGATGAAAAGAGTGAGGCTTCTTTTCTTGGCTCTTATAGGGATGCTTGTCCTGCTCCCGGGAGACACGTTTGACCTCAAGACGCGGAAGGAGGCGCGGTGATGCGGCTCAAAAAAATAAAGCTGCCCCATACGCTGGTCCTCATCTATGCGCTGGTTATTCTCACGGTCGTGGCCACTTGGATTGTCCCAGGAGGGCAGTACCAAAGGGTTGAGAAGGACGGGAGGACAATTCCGGTTGCCGACACTTTTGCCTTCGGCAGCCGTCAGCCCCAAGGGCTGGCCGCGCTTTTCATATCGCCGATAAAAGGCTTCATCGATGCCTCATCCATCATCGTCTTCATTTTTGTGGTTGGCGGCGCCTTTGCGGTCATCCAGAAAACAGGTGCCATCACGGCTTTTATCCATAACCTCGCCCTCAAATTCGGCCAGAGCAAAGCTTTAAGAGCGCTGTTGATTCCCGTCACCATGGTCATTTTTTCTTTGGGCGGGGCTGTCTTCGGCATGTGCGAGGAGACCATGCCTTTTGTGCTTATTTTTGTTCCGCTGGCCCTTTCTCTGGGTTATGACACGATCGTCGGAGTAGCCCTTCCCTTTGTCGGAGCAGCGGCGGGGTTTGCCGGCGCTTTCTTTAATCCCTTCACGGTTGGCATTGCCCAAGGGATCGCAGGCTTGCCCCTTTATTCTGGGACAGGCTACCGGATCATCATCTGGGCCTTGGGGACAGCGATGGCTATTTTCGTTGTCTCACGCTATGCCTCAAAGGTGCTTAAGAATCCTCGACTGAGCCTGACATATGAAGAAGACCTCGAACGGAGGGAGAATCTTCTTCTGGACCTTTCCCGGCAAGAAAAAGTTGTCCTCACCAGAGCCCACAAGCGTGTTCTTATCTTATTCCTCTTTGGCATGGCTCTTCTGGTTTTCGGAATATTGAAGTTCAAATGGTATATCATGGAAATCGCCGGCCTGTTTCTGGCTCTGGGAATTCTTTCCGGCATTGTCGGAAGCCTCAAGTCGGGAGAAATAGCCATATCCTTGGCAGATGGGGCGAAAGATATGGTGAATGCCGTACTGATCATCAGCTGTGCCCGGGCTATTCTTGTGGTCGCCACGGAGGGCAGGATTCTCGACACGACTCTTTATTACATGGCCAAGGCCATCGCCAATTTTCATCCGATTATCTCTTCCCAGATGATGTTTGTCTCCCAGTGCGTCATCAACTTTTTT
>CAZKEW010000262.1:0-2903 GCA_964551885.1 uncultured Eubacteriales bacterium | reverse complement strand
ACGGTCTTGATTCAGCTCCTTGAGGGGGAAGGGTAACGAATTCGCTGGCTCAGGGCTGGCGCGTTTTTTCTGTCTGATAAGCCCGCTTCAAGGTGTCACCCCGAACGCCTTGCCTCAAAGCTTCCAAAGCTAAAACCTCATCCGGAGGGATGTTCCCCAGGTTGACATTGAGGCCGAACCGGAGGATGAGGTCCTGCTGCTGGTTTTTAAGGGGGGCTTCCCAGATCAGGTCAGCCACATCCGCAATGCCGGAGAGGATGCGGTCGATCTCGTCCTTCTTGGTCTTCCCATCCTGGTCAAAAATCCCCACGCCTCGGCCGGCTTCCCGGGCTTCGATGATGACTTTGAAAGCGCCGTTGGCAAGATCATCGGCGATGAGGTCGTGAATGGCCTCCATGGAAAGAGCTTCCCCGGGGTCCTTCTTTCCCACTTCCGTGATGACTTTAAACCCTTGATCCAAAACCTGCTTGATCGCATCCTTCCGCGTCCGCTTATCCATCTCGATCGTCCCGTCGGAGACTTCGATGGCGGAGAACCCCAGCTCGCGGGCTCTCCTCAAATAGGCATCCAAGGTTTTCTGCCATACGGCCACTTCAAAAAAAGTGCCTCCCGGCATGACGTCAATGCCGGAGGAGGTGATCAGGTCATTTTTCTTTTTGAGCACATCTTTATCGTAGAAGGCTGAAGTCCCAAAAGTCAGCTTAATAATATCGATATAGTCGCCAGCACTCTGGATCAAATCCTTGAGGAGATGCTTCCCCAGGCCTTTATCAATCACCATCGTCAGGCCCGTCTTTCTCGGCTTGTCGCTTCTCCCCGGATAAGGAATTCGGAAAGCCCCTTCCCATGCTTTTTCAGCCATGCTTATCTCCTTTTTCGAATCCGCGTTTCAAAAGCCCGCCCCAGCAATGCCGCGGGCTTGATAGAACAGTCGCGCAAAAGACTGTACTTTTGTGACGGATAAGCTCTCGAGTCGCTTGCAGCCGAGCTTCCGCCAGCTCGGGGCGGTCTAAGCTTAAAAGAGGCAGCCTGTCGTAAAGGAGGCAAGTTTCGGCCAGCTTCTCGGAAATATTGTCAAATAAAGCTTTGACCGCCCTTTCAGAATCTTCAATCGGGTTGAGGATAAAAGCATCACGACCCTCCTCAATCCTGGGAAAAAGGATGATGACTTCAGGGGCGACGAGGGTTTCCTCCCGGCATTTATGCGAGGAAAGATCGACCGCGATCTTCTCCCGCCATTCATTCTCGACGTTTGAGGATGAGGAGGAAGTGAGAAAGCGTGGAAAATGATTCCTCAGCGTCCCAAGCCTGACGTTGTCTACAAGCGAGCCCATAAACCAGCGGAAACGGCTTCCTTCCTTTTTGAAGTGGACCGTCTCGGTTGAAAAAAGAGTTAGTCCTTTTTCCAGCCCGCTGAGGAGATAGATTGTCTTGCCGCTTCCGGCCCCTCCTGCGATGATGAAAAGCCTGTTGCATTCAGCTTGGTAGAGGGCACAAGCATGGAGGTTGTAGATTAGGTGTTTTTTTTCGAGAAGGCAAAGGATGAATCGATAAAGAAAGCCTTGGTTTCCCCAGAAGCTGAACCTCAAGTCTGAAGCTTTCCGGTTGAGCTCGACAAAAGGCCCCTTGAAGGTGGCTTTTGTCCCCGAGAGTTGATAAAAAGGCTCTTTATCGGGAATGTCAATGATCGATATCGCGCCATCAGCTTTCAGAGAATAGGGAATTTCTTCGACTTCTTTAAAATCCGTTAGCAGCGATTTGACCTCTATAGAAAGAGGGAAGGAGGGGAGAAGGGCTTTCCGGTTGGAAGAGACGGCGACTGTGGCCTTTAAAATTTTGAGCCCCTTTTTAAAGGCTTCTCCACTCAAGATTTTTTTCTCCGCGTTGTATCTTACATCAATTGTTTCCGTGCGACAATAAATACGGTCATCGCGAGCCTCCGAAGGAGGCGTGGCGATCTCATGAACAGCCGAGAGGATTGTCACGACATCTTCGATATCTCGCAATGACTACCAGAGGATGCTGTCCGCCTAGATTGCCAAGGCCGGGCTCCCGGGCTGCGTTTTGCTTTTCTTAATGGCCACATGGATGGCAGCAATCCCGAAAAAAAGAGGCTTTGAGGTGATTTGATCAAACCCCGCTTCCGCCACAATTCCGGCGAATTCCTCAGGACCATAAAATCTTGGGATCGTTGAAGAGAGATAAGTATACCCTGCTTTTGACCCGGAGAGGAGATGGCCGACCGGCTTAATCACGGCGCGAACGTAGCCATGAAAGAGGTTCCTGATGAATTTTCGGCCGGGCTGGCTGGTCTCCAGGTTCACGAATTGCCCTCCTGCCTTGAGGGCACGATAAAACTCCCGGAAATGCTGGGTCAATGCTTGGCGGGAGAGGCTAATATTTCGCGTCGCAAAAGAGATCGTTACCAAGTCGAAGGTCTCATCAGAAAAGGGCAGGTGCATCGCATCTGCCATTGTCACCAGGAATTTATTTGAGCCTCTTTTTTTCTTCGCCTGCTGAAGCATAGACGGGCAGAAATCAACAATCACAACCTGAGCACTTCCTTTTGCCTTCGAGCGAAGGTTCGAAGCGAACTCGCCCGTGCCGCTGCAGACATCCAGCCATAAAGTGCCTCCTGCCTGGGCTGCTTTCTTAGAAGCTTTCCTGCGCCAGAAAATATCCAGCCCGAAGGTCAAAACATGATTGACCAGCTCATATCTCTCGGATACCTCAGAAAAGATGTTCTGAATTCCTCTCTTCATCCTTTTTCCATAAGGAGCGTTCACACGCTGGCGCTATATCTTAGCAGAAACCTTCTCCTTCCGCAGCCCAAATTCATTTAAAGAGGGGAAGCATTTCCGTTTCCGTGATGATCATGGAGCCCTTCGATGTCACTAAAGAGC
>CAZKEW010000261.1:0-2910 GCA_964551885.1 uncultured Eubacteriales bacterium | reverse complement strand
GAACATTGAGGAGGCTGATTTCTTTGCGGCGGAGCTTATGGATATCAAAAGAGACTCGGTCAGGAACCGGAATGCCGACGATCATCAGTCTTCCGCCGGGGTTTAAAAGGTCTACCGCTTGGTCAAGAGCCGCCTGGTCTCCGCAGCATTCAAAGACAGCATCCAGTAAGCCGGGCTCGCGCTCATAAATTTCAGCGACAATATCCGATTTTTCTGGATTCCCTGACCATGGGGCTCCGGCTTTCTGGGCGGCCTTCACCCTTTCCTCGATCTTATCGGTCATATAAATTGTGCGGATGCCATATGCCCTCGCTACGAGGAGCACGCTCAAGCCGATCGGCCCTGAGCCGAGAATAGCAATCTTTTCCGGCAGAACGTCACCGAAAAGCTTGAGGCTATAAACTCCAATGGATAGCGGCTCAACAAGCACTCCCTCCGCCAAAGTCATTTCCTGGCTGAGCGGATGGCAATTTTGCTCCGGCATGACAATAAATTCATATAAACAGCCGGACAACTGCCCCGGGGTGCCGAGATAACGAAGATTTCGGCAGGTGTTTGGGCGGCCCATCAAACACTGGTCGCATGTGCCGCAGACGACCGCGGGGTCGATGGCGACCCTGTCTCCAGGCATCAGGCGCGTGACAGCCCCGCCCACTTTCTCCACAATAGCGGCGCATTCATGGCCGACCGTAAAAGGATACTCGACAATTTGATCGCCGATCCTTCCCTCGGAAAAATAATGGACATCCGAGCCGCATACTCCTATCGCGCCAACCTTGAGCAGGACATCGGTCTCTTTCACAAGATGAGGATCAGGGACTTCACAGATTTCTATTCTTTTTAAACCTGTTAAGACTGCAGCCTTCAATCTGCCTCTCCTTTAAAAGAGACTTGGCAAGGGAATATCCGGAATGGTCGAAGCGACCATTGAAGGTTTAGCCTTCCCGAGCTGCTCTTCGAGGGGACCCGGCCTGGACGGGCGGCGAGGCTGTCTGAGCGCAGCGAGTTCCGCAGCCGCCGAGAAGGGCGGTGAGGGAACGGCGTTAAAAACCTGAATGGGAGCAAGGCCATACCGGATATTTCCTTCTTAAAAACCACAAAATAGAAAAGAGAGAAACAAGTTAGTTTGCAATTCTGGGCCCAAAAGCCAGCTTAGTCTTGTGACTTGAAGGGATTCTCGCTTCCATAGAGCATACCTTCGGGCCGGTTGAAATCGACCTCCTCGAGGCCGAGCATCCTAACAGCGGCGAAAAGGGATTTCCCGGCGTGCTTGAAAGCCACCGCCGTGTGATGCGGGAATCTTTTCTCTATGAGGACATGCCGATAAAAGCGCCCCATCTCCTTGATGGCGAAAACTCCGATGCTGCCGAACGACCTCGGGTCGATATCAAGCACCTCGCCTTCGGCGACATACGAATGGAGAGTCGCATCCGCTGCCCCTTGCAGGCGGAAAATGGTGATCTCGCCGGGCCTGATGCGGCCTTCTATTGTTCCCCGGGTGATATCCGGCTCTTTGTCGCCCTCCATCAGCCGGTGCATGATGAGCTGGTATTTTAGAGCGCTCTCAATCAGGCATACTGACGGCGTGTTGCCGCAGTGAAAGCCCATGAAGAGGTCGCTGAGCTTGTAGCTCCCTCTGCGCTTCCGGGCTTCCTCGTACATGTTCCCGGGCACGGAGTTATTGATATCGAGAAGCGTCACCGGCAGCTCTGTGGCGCATGTCGCCATATACTCGCTCAAGGCGCCATAAATATCCACCTCGCAGGAGACCGGAATTCCCTTAGAGGCCAGCCGCGAGTTGACATAACAGGGGACAAACCCAAAATATTTCTCAAAAGACGGCCAGCATTTATTGGCAAAGACACCGTATTCCGAGGCGCCGAGGTGGGCTTCCAGAAACTTTGTCAAGGCGACTTCATACTGGGCCAGCTTAGCTAAAAGATCAGGATAAGCCAGGCCCTTCCCAAGCTCTTTGGCCATGTCCCTGGCCACTGTCTTGATTTTCGGGTTGCCCTTTGCGGCAAGGAAGATGTCATAAAGATCGAGCTCGCTGTTTTCCATGATTTCAACGCCCAGGTCATAGAGAGGCTTGATGGGCGCATTGCAGGCGAGAAAATCTTGAGGCCGCGGGCCAAAGGCAAAAACCTTGAGTTTTTTTAGTCCGCGGATGACACGGGCGACCGGCAGGAAATCGCCGATCATCGCCGCCACCTCGCCGGCCGTCCCGACAGGATATTCGGGGATAAAAGGGTTCAGGCGTCTCAACCCGGCATTATAGCTTGTGTTGAGCAGCCCGCACAGAGCATCCCCGCGGCCGTTAATCAAATCCTCACCCGTCTCCTCCGCTGCGGCGGCAAACATCACCGGACCGGCGAATCTTTGGGCCAACAATGTGGTCGGTCCCTCGGGGCCAAAATTGCCAAGAAAAATGATGAGCGCATTGATGCCTTTTTGGCGTAACTCTTCCTCTGCCTTGAGCACATCCTTTTCGTTCTCAACGATTGCTTGAATCTCTGTGATAGGAATTTTCCTGGCTTTGCATTCCCTCACAACCCTCATTCTTCTTTTTCTCGACAACTCCACCGGGAAACAGTCGCGGCTCACAGCCACGATTCCCGGTTTGATCTTGGGGATATTCTTCATCTCATCTCTCCTTTTTTTTCTGTCCGTAATAAGCCTTGGGCCCGTGCTTTCTTTGATAATGCTTATTCAAAAGATATTGCGGAAAACGCACCGGCCGCGGGCTCAGCAGCAAGGTTCCGAGTGCCATCTTGGCTATTTTTTCTAAAGCCAGGCTATTTTCGACAGCATCGTTAGGGGTCCTGCCCCAGGTGAAAGCGCCATGTCTGGCAACGAGCACACCGGGCATTTCGAGGGGCTTTAAATCCTGGAACCGCTCGACAATGACCT
>CAZKEW010000260.1:0-2935 GCA_964551885.1 uncultured Eubacteriales bacterium | reverse complement strand
TTCAGCTCTTTGTCAGTGCCAATCTTTTGGCCTATCTTGCTACCCTATCTATGCGCCACTCTATTCACTCTTCCGGTCTGTTTTTCCAAGAAGAAGAGGCGGTTCATTATGTTTTCTGGTTTTTTGCAGCTTTTTGTTTTTCGACATATTCTATGAAAAAAGCCAGAATGGTGAAGATCATGAGCCCCAATACTCCGGCAAGCAGGACATTGCGTTTTTTGCTTGGAGCCACGGGGTAAAGAGAGGATGTCGGCTCCTTGATGAGCTGGGCATAATCGAGCCTAACTTTCTTGTCTTCGTGCAGCTTGATTTCTGTCTGCAGCGTGTTAATCGTGTTGTTTGTTTTTTCGATTTCATTCCTGACGGTTGAGATCTGGTTGTTGATTTTTTCAATCTCGGTTTTTATAACGGCGATCCCGGTCAGGATGTTGTCGATTTCCGCTTTAATGGAATCCTTCTGGGTGTTAACCTGATTGATCTGGTTGTCGATCTGCCGCAGTTGTTCTTCCCTGTCCCTTATGGCCATGTTCAAGTTTTCCTGTGTGATTTTTTCAACACTAAGCTTCTCGTCAAGGGTGTTGTAGTAGCGCAGGTTTTGTTGGACCTCGTTGGAGTAGAGGAGGAGGCCTATGGCGTCTGTTCCCTGCTTCTTCTCAGCCAGGGCCTTGCGGAGCTGTTCGTCGATTTCGTCGATCCGTGCCTTGACGGACTTCATTTCCTCGTGGATGCTTTGAACCCTTTCTTCTGAAATCTTGAGCTTATTTTTGTTGGATTCGATTTCTTGTTTTATCCTCTCTTTTTCGATCTCTTTGGACTGGATATCAAGCTCTTTGAGGTGAATATCGTTGTTTCGTTTCTTTATCTCGTTTTCTCTGGTCTTGATTTCATTCCCTTTGTCCTTGATCTGGAGTCTCTTGAGGCCGATCTGGTTCTCGAGGTCTTTGATGTTGATTTCATTCTGCTTGATTGCATTTTCCTTGGCGGCTATCTGGGTGTCTATCGTTTTCGTTTCGACATCAATCTTTTTGTCAAGCTCTGTCTTTAAATGGTTGAAAAGGGAATAAAGAATTGACTTTGCCTTTGCAACGTCTTCTACTCTTGCGGTGATTCTCACCAGCTTCGTGTCTCTTAAATTTTCTGCTTTTAATTTTGGGAATTGTCTTATGTCCAGGTTTAGTTCAGCCGCGATTAACCTATTGTAAGATTCTTGGTTAATCTGACCGGCTATTTGTTTAGGGTCAATAGCGACGACTTCCTCATATTGGCCCCCCTCAGTCTGGACAAGGAATTTACTCGGCTGAACTATGGCATCAACCTCCCAAATTCGAGGCAGAAAAAAGCTGTATACCCCGACCCCAACGACAAGCAAAAAGGTCGGGATGATGATCAGCCACTTTCTCTTCCAGATGATATTCAGGTAATCCATTAACTCGACTTCGTTTTCATACGGTTCCATGGGATCCTCTTTTCTCCTTTTAGGCCTATCTTAAATTCTGATTTGCGCCTTGCCAATCCATTCTTTCTTCAAAACCGACCAGAAGTCCTCAGCAAGCCCCCTCACGACATACTCATAGGGAAGCCAGCCATAGCCTTTCTCTCCCCAGTCTTTTCCCCAGGAGTTTTTAATCAAGAGCGCGCCGACTGTCCCGGCATCGCCATATTTATTTATCATCTCCATCTCCTCGAAGGAGGCTTAATTTGAGTAGGCTACCGCCATTATAGGTTGAGGCATCTCTTAAACAATTGCCCGGCCCTAAACAATCAAGGCCAAGATTTTCGACATATAGAGTAATTCTTTGCCTCTAATCATGGAAAAGGAGAAGGAAGAATGTGATAATCAAGCCTTCGTCTTCTACTTCTTGAGACTTCACCTCTCCTCGTGCTAAATTTTATTTATTCTCGCCGAGGATGTCAAGACCAGGCAAATATTATTGTCATTTAAGGATTTGATTCAGTTGCAGATAGCTAACAGTCGCCCTCAAAAACTGTTCAAAGTCATCGAGGTTGGTTTTAGCATATTCGAGGATTTTTTTCTCATCCACTTCCCCATATCGGTGGACCAGGATATTTCGGAAGCGGGACATGTTTCTGAGCTTGAGCGAGAGCTCCTCGTTAATAATACCCGCCCTGTGCAGATGCTCGAAACACTCGGCAAAACTCGACGGCGCCTTGTAAACTTTCTTGGCTAATATGTGCACACAGATGTTGCCGCAGGCTTCGATGGATTCGAGAAGAAGATGCTTTACGGAGAGGATATTCCGCTCGTCTCCCCAGAATTCTTTTTCGGGGAGCCCGGCATATTTCTTGACTTTTTCAATATTACTTTTAATTTCAGAGATTCGACTTTTGATTTTCTCGATATCGATCATTTCATTGTCTTCCCCATTTTTTTAGAGCGCCAGATCACGGATGTACTGCAACGAGAGCTCGTAAAATGCAATATATTCCAGGACGGCCCCTTCGAGAAGGTCGGTCCTGAGAGTTTCATCCCTGCTGAAGAGGAGGCGCCCATTCTTGAAGACGCTGTGACGAAAGCCGAGGGGAGCGTAATTCATGATCTGGATGTCGAGGTCTTGTGCCGTGAGATGAGAAAGCTCGACGGATAGCCGGAAGGAATAATCGAAGGCTTGTCTTGAGGTGACTTCCGCCGGGTTGACGAAGAGAGCGACATCAATATCACGAAAGTCTGAAAGACTCAGGAATGAGCCGTGGATATAGGCGAAAAGGATTTCATCTCTGGCGAGGAGAGCCTCTTTGATCAGTTTTGTCAAAGCGTCTTTGGTTCTCTTGGACATGGGAGCCCGGACATACGCAAACTTTTGTTAAATCTCATTAAATCTAACAAATACCCGGCGGAATGTCAAAACAAGGATGTTTACATTGTCATCGCGAGCGTAGCGTAGCGATCTCTCTTTTTCTTGAGATTGCTTCGTCG
>CAZKEW010000259.1:0-2938 GCA_964551885.1 uncultured Eubacteriales bacterium | reverse complement strand
TTGAGGGCGGTTTCTCCCCGAGTCGACTGCGGCTCTTCGCCAGGAATATAGAGCATAACCCCGCGCTTTGTCGGTCGGATCGCAATTTTTCCGTCTTCGGCCAGCTGGCTCGTGACCGGGATAGGGTTTTCTCCTTCGAAGTACAGCTTAAACGCTTCATTAAACCCGCTGTAGACCGAGTGGATTCCCTTGAAGTTGTCCGTCCTCAGTTTCTCGATGGCCAAGCTCACAAATTCCTCATGAGACAGTTTCTTTTTCATTTCTTGCCTCGCGATAGATTTTCAAGAATTGTTTTCAGGGGTGAAAGACGATTCCGGGAGGAATTTGTTCTCACATCAGCGGCTGTTGATGCTGAAGAGAGCTGTGATGAAGCGGTTGATGTCGAGCATATTGCCCGCTTCGATGAGGATTGTTTTGCCGCTCAGGCGATTCACCCAAGGAAGATAGCTCATGGCTTCGGCATCAAATGTGTTCTTAAAAGTCAACTCCATCCGGATCGGAGGTTTGACGACATAAGGCTTAGTGCCCTTGATGTTTTGCACGGCCTTCTTGCTTTTTTCTCTGATGTCCTGGCAGATCAATTTGGGATGCCGGGCCTTGGCCGAAAGCCATCCCAGTGATTCCTTCGTCATCACTGTTTCTATCTGTCCGAATGTCTGCACAGCCTCTTTGGTGACATTCTGATCCCCTGCAACCATGATGACTGGGACATTGAAATGCCCGGCCACAGCGGCGTTGAACATAGCTTCGGAAACAGGCAGGCCATTGATCTTGATTTCAAAGATCTTGCTGCCCCAGATCGTGTGGGATAAATTGGCGTTGGGAGTTCCTTCCATCGGATGATAGCCGAGGAAAATGGCTCCGTCAAAAGTCGCATCTATGCCCTCCATCTGGAGCAGGGCGCGGGGGAAGGAGCGGATGAGAAGCACCGCCTCGTTAAGCTCATCGGGGATGATGTTTTGGGCATTTCCGTGGGAGTCGGAAACAACAATCTCGCCTGCTCCTGCTTCCAGGCAGCCTTCGATGGCCGCATTGACTTCATCGGTCATGAGTTTTCTGCCTTTTTGATATTCAAACTGATCGGCGGAGGTCTGGGCTTGACTGACGATGGCTCCTATGCCTTCCATATCAACGGAAATATAGATTTTCGGGCGTTTTGCCTGGGCGTATCCTTGGAACACAGCAAAGCCCAATAATAAGAATATAGAAATCAGGGAAAAGAGAGTTTGGCGCTTTTTCATTCTTGCCTCCTAGCCCTCAGGCCAGCGAAACATCGCTCTATTCAGCGTATTTGACTTCTTGAGCGGCCTGTCTAATTTACACTTTCTGCGTCCATTGTTCAAGGATGCCTTTTGCGTGTCCCAAAATTTTAAGATGAATTCTGGGACACGGAACCTATTTTATTGAATTAGGCATTGTGTCCCAGATCTAACTATCGATTTATCTGATAACAGCGCCTCCCCAGAGCATTGCTAAGAATGTGCACCAAGGCAAGATTCTGATCTGGCCGATTACTCGTTCCTCCTTTTCATTGCAAACGATGATGGCTTTTTTCGGTTTGTATTCCTCCGTGAACGCGACGAGTGAACGTATGTCCCTGCCATCTAGTCGGCTCGTTCCCTTGACTTCAAGGGCAACTTCTCCGCCGCCCAGCACGAAATCAACTTCGAGGCCCGATTTGGTTCGCCAGTACTGGATTCCGTAGTTCAATTCGCTATAAGAGGAGTGAGCCGCGATTTCCATGAATATGAAATGCTCGAACGCCCGCCCGAATAATTCCCCCCTCTCTTCCTCGATATGTCTTTTGACGATGGCTCCCGCCACCCCAACATCAACGAGATAAAACTTCTGAGCTTTCGTGATAATCTGGCGCGCCGGTCTCTTTTTGAAAGGCCCAACTATGCGTCCCAGGAGCGTGTCGATAAGGATTTGGTAATATTCCTTGATGGTTTTCGCATCGACTCCGGAATCGCGCGCGATGTTCGAGAAATTAATCAGCTCTCCGTGGGAATATCCGACGGCGTCGAAAAACCTGGCGAATGCCGGTGTGTTTCGTGTCAGGCCTTCAGCGAAAACTTCTTCCTTCAGATAATCGTAAACATAACTACTCAGGGATCTGTGATAATGGTCCTGCAGATAATGGTCGGGGATCATCCCGTGATTCAAGGCTCGGAGCAGATCAACATGCTCCAATTCCGCAGATACCAAGGGAAACATCTCATAGCGCCATGCTCTTCCGCCAAGAAGATTTGCCTTCCCTCTCCTTAATTTTCTTGCGCTGGAGCCGCAGAGGATAAATCGCAGGCCTTTGTTTTCGATCAACCAATGAACTTCGTTTAATATCGGAGGGACCTTTTGAACTTCATCCAGGATGATCGGATGTTGAAGGAGAGCAGGATTCTTCGCCAAAATTTGCTCCCGTAGAAGAGAAGGCCTCTTGGAGAATTCTAGAGTCAAGTCTGTTTTTAAAAAATCATAGTACAGGCTTTTTGAGAAAGCCTCTTTCAGATATGTCGATTTTCCCGTTTTTCTCGGGCCCCAAAGAAAAGCAGATTGCCTCCGGGGAAGGTCGATATTCAGCATGCGGCGAACTTTTTGCATCCTACGACAAATCTCCTAATTGGTTAAACTAATTAGGAGTATATTCCAAATTAGTCATAGCGTCAAGAATAATTCTCTTTTTGTTTCCAATATTATGGCCAAAGAATTATGGACTGTCGATTTCGAGACAGAAAAGTGGCGTAAGGTTTATTGAGTCAATATTAAAAATCATAGAGAGCGCCGAAGGCAAGCGTGTAATTGCTGGCGCTTAAATCGCCGTCGATATTGACGGTCACATGATGGTATTTCCCTTCAGCAAAGATACCGAGTTTGCCGAGCTTAACCTCAAGGCCGACTCCCAAATTGTACCCTCTGTTGGAATCCTTGCTGACAGTCT
>CAZKEW010000258.1:0-2948 GCA_964551885.1 uncultured Eubacteriales bacterium | reverse complement strand
AGATCGGCCAGAGGGCGCTGAAGGCATTCGAATAAGCCAGCAGCCACATCAACGCTACAGACAGGGCGGAGTTAAACCAGTAGTGCTTCAGGAGTTTTGGGGGATTTTTGAAGAGAATAGCCCAGAGCTCTTCGAAGAGATAGCGGTTGAGCCTTACGGCCGCATCCAGAGTGGTGATGACGAATCCTTCGACAAGGAGGATCCCGAAAACGGTTCCGAGGGCGACAGGAATCCCGAGCGCCTGATGGAAGAGATACCCGGCCGCAAGAGAAAATCCAAGAATCGGGTTCGATTTGACCGCAGGATCCGAGGGCCAGACAATGGATTTGTAGTCCACAAAGCTCATCGCTGCGCCTATGGCCAGCAGCACACAGACAGCCAGAGTGGACTCAAGAAGCATGGCGTTGTACCCGACTTTGCGGGCGTCTGTTTCGCAAGAAAGTTGCTTTCCTGTCGTCCCGCCGGCTACAAGCGAATGAAATCCGGAGATCGCTCCGCAGGCAATCGTGCAGAACATCATCGGCCAGATAAGTCCAAGATGCTGGACTCCCTCTTTTAGGTTAAAGCTTGGGATGGAAACCGCCAGACCGCCGAAGCCGGAGGAAAACAGGGAAACGATCATCAGCACGATCCCTCCATACAGGATTTGGACGTTGATCAAATCCCTGGGCTGGAGGATGAGCCAGACGGGCACTCCGGCGGCAAACAGAACATAAATGGAGATGATGACCATCCATGTCGTCGGAGAGAGTGTTACCGGATAAGCGATCCCCACTAAGATGGAAACGACACAGATGATGGACGCCAAAAGATAGGCAAAAATGGTTTTGATTCCTTTTTTATAAAGAAGCCAGCCGAGAAAAGGGGAACAGAGGGTGATGATGATCACCGACATTGAAGCGATGCCTCCGATCCGTCCCAGGACGATGCCATCCTTGACGACGGTTTTGAGGAAAGTTTTTCCTTCGGCGGCACCGATTTTGCTCAACGGCCAGAGAGATGTCAGCGAAATCGATGTGGCGCTTAAGAAAGAGGACGTCACAAGCACGATCATGACAATGGTGAAGCCGATGAAGAGGTTGAACCCGGCATTGCCGAGCGTTCTTCGCGCCACCTCGGCCATGGACTTGCCGCCCTCTTTCATGCTGATGAAGAGGGCCGTGAAATCATGGACAGCTCCGATGAATATTCCACCTAGAACAACCCAAAGCCAGGCGGGGACAAATCCGTAGAGGATGGCCATGGTCGGTCCGAGGATTGGGCCGGCTCCGGCTATTGCCGAAAAGTGATGAGCAAAGACGATATAGGACTTTGTGGGAACATAGTCCCTGCCGTCGCACATTTTTACGGCAGGGGTGGGATTATTGGGGTCTTCTCCGAGAACGCGGGCGATGTATCGGGAGTAAAAGCGGCTGGCCAGCCCAAAGGCGACAACGGCAATGGCTAAGATCGCAAGGACATTCATGCTCTCCTCCGTCAGTCCAGAAAATAACGGAAAAGACGCCTCATCTTCTCTAAAAAAAGAGTAAACTTTAGCATAGCCCCATGGCTATGTCAAAAATTCCCGGCAGGCGGGTTGTTGCTTTTTTGGGGGACGGTTCTCATTGAGAACCGTTTCCATATTTTCCTTGTCACAGCGTCCCTCTTGTGATAGCATTCAAAACCTTAAGCCCACTCCCCTTTAGATTGAACCTTGCCCCTGAAAAAAGGGCGGCAATAAAGTGGTTAACCCCTCACCGGATAAACTCAAGGATCCTTCAGAACTCAGCGAAATCCTGTCAGAAGCCGAAAGGCGCTTCGAGCGCTTCAGGCGCACAATCGGACTTTTTCTGGGACCTGTTATCGCAGTTACCTTATTTTTCCTTCCGCTAAAGGGGCTCAGCACCCAAGCTCATACGCTTGCAGCCATCATCAGCTGGGTCGTTATCTGGTGGATCACTGAACCGATACCCATTCCCATCACGGCCCTGCTTGGGCCTTCGCTTTGCGTCATTTCCGGCGTGACCAACGCCAAGGCCGCTTTCGCGCCCTTCTCGGACCCGATCATATATTTGTTCTTGGGCAGCTTCATCATAGCCCGGGCGATGTCTGTCCATGGATTAGACCGGCGATTCGCTTACAGCATCCTATCACTGCGCCTGATCGGAAACAGCTCCGGCCGCATCCTCTTTGTCTTCGGCGCTATTTGCGCTCTTATTTCCATGTGGATCAGCAACACCGCCACGACTGCCATGATGTTTCCGATAGGAGTAGGGATTATTTCGGCCATGGCTGATATGCTGGCTAGGCAGACGGGCGGTGAGGTCTGTGTCGAGCGCCTCCGTTTTACCACGGGGATGATGTTGATGGCCGCTTATGCTTCATCCACCGGCGGCATCGGAACGCCCGTGGGAACTCCTCCCAACCTCATCGGAATGGCCATGATCGAAAAATTTGTCCAGGTGAAAATTCCGTTTTTCCAGTGGATGATGTTTGCTGTTCCTCTGCTGGCGATCATGTTCCTGTTCCTGTATCTCATCATGTACTTTCTCCATAAACCAGAAGTCTCCCGGATCAAAGGAAGCCGGGAATTTGTCAAAACCGAGCTTCGAAGACTCGGGCCGTGGACCCGGGGACAGAAAAATGCTCTGGCCGCCTTCCTAACAGCCGTTTTCTTGTGGATCCTGCCGGGGTTTTTGGCTCTTTTTACCGGAACAACATCTTCTTTCTCTAAGGGATATGGTGTGAGGCTTCCAGAGGCCGTGGCTGCGCTTCTCGCCGCAGCCCTCCTTTTCCTGCTTCCCATCGACCGGAAAAAGAGGATATTTACTCTTTCCTGGAAAGACGCTGTCCGCATCGATTGGGGAACGCTCTTGCTTTTCGGAGGCGGCTTAAGCCTCGGCGACCTGATGTTCCAGACAAAACTGGCCGATACCATAGTAACGGAATTGCCCGGCCTTTTTGGAGCC
>CAZKEW010000257.1:0-2958 GCA_964551885.1 uncultured Eubacteriales bacterium | reverse complement strand
CTTTTTCCAGCGTTTCTCGGGGAAGCGCTTCGCCGAACCAGACCACATTCGGCCTGAGGAGAGCGCCGCAGGAAGGGCAGTGAGGAGGAATCTCATTGAGATGAGATTCCTCATTTTCTGCAATCGTCCCTTCTTCTGTGCAGCGGACTTGCCAAATGTTTCCATGGAGCTCGAGGATATTTTTTGAGCCGGCCTTCCGGTGCAGCCCGTCCACATTCTGCGTGATCAGGACATAGCCGGGAAAGAATTCTTCCCAGCGGGAAAGAACATAATGGCCGGCATGGGGTTCGCGTGAAGCGATGATTCCTCGCCGCCAGTCATACCATTCCCAGACAAGACGGGGATCGCGGCTGAAGGCTTCGGGTGTCGCTAGCTCCTCGGCCCTAAATTGTTTCCAGAGGCCGTCGTGGCCGCGGAAAGTGGGGATTCCTGACTCGGCCGAAATTCCCGCCCCGGTGAGGACAGCCATTCGCGGCTTCAGCCGAAGTATCTCTACCAGCTCTCTCAGTTGATTTTCGTCCATGGTCGTTTTTTCGGAGAATAGCATAACGCGTTGCCGGCCAAAAATCAAAGGGGACGGTTCCACCGAGAACCGTCCCCTTTGTTGGCTTGACTTGTCCGACCATAAATTATATATGAATACTCTTATCTTAGGAGAAGAGATGACTCACCAAGACAATAAAGGTCTCCCTCACGCCGATATCGGGATTCTCGGCGGCACAGGCCTTTATGAGATTGAGGGAATCAAGGATATCCAGGAGCAATTCCTGGAAACACCTTTTGGCAAGCCTTCCGATGCTTACATCATCGGCGCTCTCGAGGGAAAACGAGTGGCTTTTCTGAGCCGCCATGGCCGCGGCCATCGCCTCCTGCCTTCTGATATCAATTACTTAGCTAATATCTATGGATTCAAGATACTCGGTGTCGAGAGAGTCATTTCCGTCAACTCAGTGGGATCGCTCAAAGAAGACATCAGACCCCGGGACATCGTTTTTTCCGACCAGTTTTATGACCGGACCAGGCGGAGAAACACTTTTTTTGGCGGCGGCATCGCCGCCCATATCAGTTTTGCCGAGCCTGTCTGTCCTGACCTTAGCGAGGCCCTGTTTGCCTCAGGAAAGGAGCTCGACCTGAGGGTGCACAAAGGAGGGACATGTATCTGCATTGAGGGCCCGGCATTTTCCAGCCGCGCCGAGTCCGATGTTTACCGTCTTTGGGGCTGCGATGTCATCGGCATGACGAGCGCCACCGAGGCCAAGCTCTGCCGCGAGGCGGAAATCTGCTATGCCACCATGAACCTGGTCACCGATTATGATGTCTGGCATGCCGAGGGAGAATCGGTCTCCGTGGAGCTGATCCTGGAAAACCTGCGCCTGAATATCGAGAATGCCAAAGCCGTCATCAAAAAGACGGTGGCCTCCCTTCCGCCCCAAAGAGGGGAGAAGTGTGACTGCGGCCGGGCTATTGAAAATTGCATCGTCACTCAAGCTTCGCTCATCCCGCCGGAGATCAGAGAAAGGCTTCATTTCATCATCTCGAAATACATCAAGCCCCAAGGTTAGCTGCATGAGCTTAGTTATCGTCGGTTCTCTCGCCTTCGATACGATCCAGACGCCCTGGGGAAGGCGGGAGAAAATCGTCGGAGGCTCCTGCACTTACTGCTCCCTGGCGGCAAGCTTTTTTACGGCGCCAAAAATTGTCGGCGTTGTGGGAGAGGACTTTCCCCCGGATGTCATTGAGTTCTTTAAATCGAGAAACATCGACACCGAGGGCTTGGAGATCAGAAAAGGAAAGACGTTCCATTGGGAAGGGCGCTACGGCTATGATCCCAACCAGCGGAAGACCATCAAAACGGAGATGAATGTCTTTGAGGAATTCCGGCCCAAACTGCCGGCGTCTTACCGGACAGCCGATATCGTTTTCTTGGCCAACATCGACCCCGACCTCCAGGAGGACATCCTTTCTCAGGTCAGCCGTCCCGCGCTCGTGGCGATGGATACGATCAATTATTGGATTGCCAATAAGCCCGATTCCCTCTGGCGGGTCCTTCGAAAAGTGAACATTTTTTTCGCCAACGAAGAAGAGATTAAAATGCTGACCCAGGAGACCAATCTTATAAAAGCCGGCAAGAAGGTTCTCGCGAGCGGCCCGAACCTCGTCGTCACCAAAAAGGGAGAGCACGGCGCGCTGGTTTTTGGCAAAAATTTTGTTTTCGGCACGCTGGCCCTTCCCTGTGAAGACGTCGTTGACCCAACCGGCGCCGGCGACAGCTTCGCCGGAGGCTTTTTAGGCTATCTGGATAAGGTCAGGAGCCTCGCGCGAAAAGATATCCGCAAAGCCGCTGTCTTCGGCAGCGTTTTGGCTTCCTTTGCCATTGAAGATTTTGGGATTGACCGGCTGAAAACTCTCACCAATCAAGAAATAGAGGCCCGCTTTCGGCACTTTAAGAAACTCGTCTCTTTTTAGAACATCCTCAATCTATTCTAGACCTAAGACGGTTCGGTACGCGAAAATATCCAGGAAACCGTGACCACTAATATTAAAGGCAATCACCTTTTTCTCGCCTGATTCTTTACACTTAAGGGCCTCATCGATGGCACAACAGACTGAATAGGCTGATTCTGGAGCCAGAAGCCATCCCTCTGTTGAGGATAGGAATTTCCTTTTCTGCTGCGCTGGCGACTGGGGCAGTTTCGCCTCGATTATCCCATCCAACCATCGTGGGTAAGCATAAATCATGACTCAAAAGATGTCAAGGACGGCTTAGGGGGCGCAGTGTATATCCGCAAAGCCGTCCGAGGCGCCAAAAGCGCGGGAAATCACCCAGACCTCCCCGCCCGATCAAAGTGAAGGTCATAAAAAATACTCACCGCCGGCCTCGGCGGCCATCAGAAGCTCCTGATAAGCGACCTGAGGCGGGGGCGGCTTCGATGCCACGAACACGAGCTTGAGGTGATT
>CAZKEW010000256.1:0-2968 GCA_964551885.1 uncultured Eubacteriales bacterium | reverse complement strand
GAGGTCGATTCTCCGAATTGACATTGCTTTGCCTCTCGTTATTGTCCTTTTATGAGACAATAGGGCGCTTATGAAGAGAGCCCCGCGCTGTTATAAGCTCGAGCCAACCTCTTCCTGAGCAGTGCCTTGACCAGTTCCATGACGAGGAAAACAAATAAACTGAACCCGAATATCATGCCCAACATCGGAAGTGTCGGTTTGAAGATGCCAAAAGATTCCCGCACTGAAGAAAATTGGATCAAGGTAGTGATGAGAATGATCTCCCAGAGGATTGCCAGGACCAGCCAGCGATGGGGCGGAACTTTGAAAATACTGAACCTCAGTGACCGGAAGTTTAGGACGATGACCAACTCAACGACGATGAAAAGGAAGAATATTTCCGTCCTGGCCTGGGCAATGTGGGAAAGGTCATGGAAAAAAAGGAAGTAGAAGAAGGGCGTTTCGATGATCAAGGCCATCAGGATGAAGGCAATGACCTCTCGAGAAAAGACGCTTTCTCGGGGGTTTCTCGGCGGCCTGGCCATGATATCCGGGTCAGGAGGGGCGATACCGAGGGCAAGAGCGGGGATGCCGTCTGTGGCTAAGTTGATGTAAAGGATGGCCGCTGCAAGCAGAGGGAGATGGTCGGGCCCCTTGATCAAGACAATGCCGCCGATGACGGCCACTTCGGTTATGTTGCAGCGGAGGAGATAGGTTAAATATTTTTTGATATTATCATAAATCCACCTTCCGCGCTCGATGGCCTTCAAAATGGTGGCGAAGTTGTCATCGCTGAGGACGAGGTCTGAGGCGTCTTTGGTGACTTCTGTGCCGGTGATTCCCATGGCAATTCCGATGTCTGCTTGTTTGAGGGCCGGGGCATCGTTCACCCCGTCTCCTGTCATGGCCACAACCTCTCCTTTGGCCTGCCAGGCCTTGACAATTTTCAGCTTGTCGATCGGCGAGACACGGGCATAGACGGTCACTTTATCGACGATCTCTTCCAGCTCTTCCGGAGGCATTTTGGAAAGCTTTTCTCCATTCAGGACAAGGTCGCCCTCCTCGTAGATGCCGATTTCTCTGGCTATGGCGCGGGCGGTTATTTCATGGTCCCCCGTAATCATAACGGTCTTGATCTTTATTTTTTTGCAAGTTCTAACAGCTTCGATGGCTTCCTCTCGAGGGGGATCCATCATCCCGGCGAGCCCTAAGAAGACCATGTCTTTCTCATCCTCTTCCCCAAATCGGCTCATCCCCGAAGGCATTTGCCGGAAGGCTACTCCCAAAACTCTAAGAGCAGCCTGGGCCATTTCCCTGTTGGCTCTGGCGGCTGCTTCTTTATCTTCCGCCGAAAACGGACGAATGCCATCGTCCTTCAAAAAAGAAGAACAGCGATTCAAAATCTCTTCAGGAGCGCCCTTCATATAGGCTATTATCCTGCCGTCGGATTCCTGGTGAACAGTCGTCATGCGCTTGCGTTCCGAACTGAAGGGAATCTCCTCTATTCTCTGGTAGGCGAGGCGAGTCTCGCTCACGTGAAGGCCGGCCTTGGCCGCAGCCACAACAAGGGCGCCTTCGGTGGGATCGCCTTTGATTGTCCATTTTCCTTCTTTCTCTTCGAGCAGCGAATCGTTGCAGAGGATCGCGCCGCGAAGGAGCATTTGCAGGGGCGCGCCTTCTCGGAGCGAGGATCCTTTAAGGCCTCTAAATTCCCCCGCCGGTTCATACCCAACCCCTGTGACCTCGATCAAATTGTCTGTCGTGAATATTTTACGGACCGTCATCTCTCCTTTAGTCAAGGTGCCTGTTTTATCCGAGCAGATGACCGTCGCACAGCCGAGGGTCTCCACCGCAGGCATCTTTCGCACGAGGGCATTTCTCTTGGCCATCTGGTGCATGCCTATGGCCAGGGCCCCCGTTACAATGGCGGCCAAGGCTTCAGGGACAGCGGCAATGGCGAGAGCCACGGCGAACATGACCGAATCGATGAGAAATTTCATGTTGACATGGCCGAAGATAGCCTCTCTGATTGTGCTTGCGGCCGTCACAACGACGCAGATCGAAACGGCAATGATGCCCAGCCACTTGCCGATTTCTGCCGTTCTTTTTTCCAGGGGAGTCTTCTTAGCCTCTGCTGAAGCCACCCCCTCTGCAATTTTGCCGAACTCGGTGTTCATTCCGGTCGAAGTAACGATCGCCTTGCCCCTCCCATAGGTCACGATGGTCCCGGCAAAGATCATGTTTTTTCTGTCGCTGACCTGGATATCTTGGGGCAGGGCAGCGGTGTCTTTTCTTACTGGAAGGGATTCTCCGGTAAGGGAGGCTTCATCGCAATTTAGCGACCGCACCTCGAGGAGGCGGGCATCGGCAGGAATTTTATCTCCTGCCTCGAGTAGCAGGATGTCTCCGGGGACGAGATTTTTCGAGGGAATGTCTTCCTCTTTCCCGTCCCTCAGCACCGTGATGGTCGGAGAGAGCATCTTCTTCAGGGCATCCAGGGCTTGTTCGGCTTTATATTCCTGAATAAACCCGAGCAGCGCGCTCAGGATGACGATGGCTGCGATCATCACCGCATCAAGAACTTCACCCACCGCGACGGAAAGGGCAATAGCAATCAAGAGAATGATGATGAGGATGTTCTTGAACTGGTTGAGGAAAAGCGCCAAGGCCGAGATCTTTTCCTCTTTTTTGAGCTCGTTGTAACCGAATTTAGCCAGGCGGACATTGACTTCGTCAGAAGTGAGCCCCTGATGAGGGTCTGATTCGAGGAATTCTAAGACCTGATCAGTGTGTGCGGCATGCCAAGCATTATTCTCCATTGAATATCCTTCTTCAATTCATGGCTGCCCATTATATCAAAGAGGCCTGAAATTTAAAATTCCATGTAAAAAAAGGATAGCATCTCTATTTCCGTGATTGTCTATTTAGCTTGGCCAAGGGATTCGCTCCCTTCCGAGATTTTTAACGCCATGAAAATTTTGGCTTTCTC
>CAZKEW010000255.1:0-2981 GCA_964551885.1 uncultured Eubacteriales bacterium | reverse complement strand
GATGATAAGGGCCCATGTTGTGTTCCATATATTGCCAGTCCTTGACAATCCCTGTGCTCATGTAACCTCCTTCATTTTTCTTTTTTGGGAAAAAATATTTCGATCTCTTCGGGCTTTGGCTTTGGGGTAAGCAGACTCCCGACGACCAAGAAAAGAACAGAGACCACGATCGCCGGGTAAATGCTCGGGATGCCCCAGGGGTCACCGCCCTTGAGCACAGACGGAAAGGCGCGCGGGATGACCAGCTCGAAGACAATCGCCATTATCGCGCCCGAGACAATGGAGGCCACGCCGCCGGTGCGGGTGGCGCGCTTCCAGGCAAGCGCAGCAAGCAGGGCCGGCGTAATGGCGACGCCGTACAACGTGTAAGCGAAGTAGGCGTAGCTCAGGACAGAGATGCGGGCGTGCAACACTGTGGGAATAAAAATCATCAGAAAAGCGGCTACACCCAGAATAACAACAAAAACCTTTTGAAGAGCCACCAGTTTTTGCTGATCGGTATCCGAGTGCATAAACCGCTGGTAAATATCGCGCATGATGTTGGTGGACGGCGAGAGGAGGTAGTTCATGCCGGTGGAAATGACCACAGCGCAGGCGGCGCCCAGAAGGAGCAACCCCACGAGCAGGCCGACCGCGCCTTTCGAGCCGATGTCCTTGGCAGCTTGGAGCACAACAGAAGCAGGATCAATTCCTGTCCGAACAGCCGCTACCGCTGCGGGTGTATCGGCCGCAGAAAATGCCTCTTGGAGCTTTTGCTCCAAGGCAGGAACTTGAGCGGGCTTGATGCCTCCTCTTGACGAGAGCTCCTGAGCTAAGGCTAAAGCCCGACTTGAAGCTTCTGTCGCCGGCAACTTGTTCGTGGCGATCTCGCTCTTCACTGTCTCAGCTATCTCGAAGGTTCTTAAATCTGTCCAATGGGAGGTAGCAGAATAAATGGCGATGACCACGACCAGCGTCTCGACGACAATTGTCCCGACGATCCACAGGGCCACAGCGCGCTTGGCCTCTCGGGGCGATTTCGCGGAATAGAATTTCTGGTACATGGACTGGACGCCCATCAGAAGCAGCATAGTCGCCAAAAAGTATCCCCCGGCTTTGAGGGCGGGATACTCTCCAAAATCGGCGGAGAAGACGACAAAGTGTTGAGCCGGCAGCGTCGCCGGGGCAGACTGGAGACCGCCGGCAAAAGCCACGGTAAAAGGCAGGGCGATACAGCAGGCGAGCAGGATAATAATTCCGTTGGGCAAGTCGGTATGGGCCACGGCAACCATTCCTCCCAAGGCTGTGAACAGGATAACGAAGAGGGCGGCGATCGTCTGGCCCACCTCGACCGACACAGAGCCGTTGGTCACGACGTTAAGAATATAGCCTCCGGCCCGGAACTGGTAGGAGACGATCGTGGTAAAGGCAATGATCAGAGCGATGGCGCCGAACAGGCGGGCGAACTTGCCGTAGCGAACTTCTAAAATATCACCCACGGTGTACTGGCCGAAGGTGCGGATCTTGGCAGCCAGAAAATAGATGACGGCGATGCCGAACCAGGCGCCGGCGGGCAGCCACAGCGATGACCAGCCTGCCCGCGCCGCGTACTCTGCGCCGGCGATAAAGGTCCCCGAGCCGATCCACGTGCAAATGAGAGTGAAAATCATGACGGACATCTTGAGCTGACGGCCGGCGACCATGAAGTCTTCCTGGCTCTTGATCTTTTTTGACCTGACGAAGTTGAAGACGGCGAGGACGAGCAGATAGGCCAAGATAATGTAAAGATAGATGTGCATGACGCCCTCCTTCTACGGACTAATTCCGAGTTTTCCGACCGAAATAATCATATATCAAGTTCTCTTGAAGGCTTTTCTTATTTTCAGGTTGAGATAGACGAGGGTCATGATGGCGTATCGCTTGATGTCTCCCCAGGAGCGGATGTTCGTAATGACCCGCGGGACCTTCCGGGCGATGGAGATGTTTCCGCCCGAGAAGGACCAACGGAAGAGGAGCTCGCTGATTTGGGCCCAAGTCAGCTTATCCAGAAAAAGAGGGACATCTCCTTGAGCCGTCGGCAGGGTGATGATCTTGGAGGAATGCTTTTTCGTCCAGGTGAAATCCGCCGGAAGAAGGCCTATCTCTTTGGCTGTCTTTTCCAAAGGCGTGCCTGGATAGATGTGGAGGACGGCGACGCTCGCCTCCACCTCGTCTTTATATTGCTCGATGATGCGGATTGTCTCCTGGGCTTCTTCCCATGTTTCGGTCGGATGGCTGAAGATGAAGAAGGCATTGGGAATGATCTCCAATTCCTTGCACCAGGCCATCATATTATGAAAATCTTTGATCTTGATTTTTTTATCGATGATGGTATTCCGTACTCTCTCCGACCCCGCCTCGAGCCCAAAGGAGACATGGAAAAGTCCGGCCCGTTTCATCTTGGCCAGGAGCGGCTTGGTCATCAGGTCGAGCCTGATCTCGCATCTCCAGAAGATCGGCAGTTTTCGCTCGAGGATGAGGTCCGAGATCTCTTCGACCCGTTTGATGCTGACATTGAAGGTGTCGTCGTAGAAGAAGATGACGCGGGCTCCGTACCTCTGGATAAGGAATTCGATCTCCTTGATGACATTCTGAGGGCTCCGCATCCGGACTGCGCGACCCCAGTTGATCGGCGTGGCGCAGAAGTTGCAGTTGAAGGGGCAGCCGCGGCTGGTCATGACGTTAACGGCAGGAAGAGGGCCAAAACCGGGGACTTCGATCTTAAAATTGTATTTTTCGAAGGGGACGAGATGAAAGGCGGGGAAGGGGAGACTGTCGAGGTTGGTGATGGGCGAGCGAGGCCGGTTACCAACCACCTGGCCGTTGAGCCTGTAAGAGATCCCAGCCACGTGAGAAATGCCGTTGATCTCCCTTTTTCTTTCCAGGCCGCAGCAGAGGTCGAGCATCGTCTCCTCGCCTTCGCCCCTGACGACGATATCAAGTTCCCCGATGTGCGCGAGTGT
>CAZKEW010000254.1:0-2988 GCA_964551885.1 uncultured Eubacteriales bacterium | reverse complement strand
AAATTTTCAGGCTAAATCTCTCGATGGTCGCTCCATCCCTTCACCAAGCTCTCTTATAACATCGCAAGGCTCCATGATCATCACGGAAACGGAAATGCTTCGCATGGCTGCGCATGGCTTGTCTTCGTCCTCCACTTATGGCATAAATAAGAATCAGCCAAAGTCCAAAGGAGGAGGTCAGGCTTGACGCTTAAACCCGAGTGCGTCCACTTTAAGGGGGACAAGCCTTGTAAATTCAAGCGTCCCTGCGAGAAGTGCCCTTACTTCGAGCCGTTCCCCGCTAAAATCCTGATCATCAAGTGCAGGGCCCAAGGGGACGTGTTGAGGACGACTCCCCTCCTCCCCGCCCTGAAGAGAAAATACCCCCAGAGTTTTATCAGCTGGCTGGTGGACGAAGAGAGCACCGAGCTTCTAGTCCATAATCCTTACATTGACCGGCTTCATCCTTACGACTTGGAAAACATCTTCCCTTTACTCGTCGAACAATTCGACGTGCTCATCTCCCTCGACAAAGAGCCCGGCCTAACGTCCTTGGCGACAAAGGTCAAGGCGCGTCAAAAATTCGGGTTTGGGTTGAATGAACTGGGGAACCTGACCATTTTCAACAAAGCCTCAGAGTATGCCTACCGCCTGGGAGTGGATGATGACCTGAAATTTTTCCAGAATCAGAAGACCTACCAAGAAATCATCCATGACATCGCTGAAGTCCCCTATGCCCGAGATGAATATGTTTTCGGGCTTCCGGATGAGGCTAAAAGAAGGGCGGAGCGTTTCTTCAAGCGGCACAGGATTTCGCCGAGGAAGCCCGCGATCGGCCTGAACACGGGCGCAGGGACAAAATTTGAAACCAAGCAATGGCCCCCCGAAAATTTCTCGAAGCTCATCTCCCTTTTGACCAGAAAATTAGGAGCCAATGTCTTTCTTCTGGGGGGCCCTCGGGAGAGGGAAATGAACCTTTTCCTCACGCCCAAGAGCCGGGCCATGGTTTACGACACGGGCGCCGACAACTCGCTCCTGGAATTCGCCGCCTATATCTCCATGATGGACCTTGTCGTCTGCTCCGACACCCTGGGCATGCACTTGGCCATTGCCCTGAAGAAAAAGGTCATCGCTTTCTTTGGCCCCACCTGCCCCCAAGAAATCGACCTCTACGGCCGCGGCACAAAGCTCTTTTCCGGCGCCTCGTGTGCTCCTTGTTATAAACAAACGTGCCCTGACGGAAAATGCATGAAAGAAATCACGCCGGAGAGAGTCTTCGAGGAAATACAGAAAATTATCTAATTCTTCCATGGCCGGACAAAGAAAAAAAATCGTCGTCATGATCCCGACCTATAACGAGGGCGGTAACATCGAGGCCCTGATCCAAGAAATCTTAGCGCTTCCCTTGGAGCACGATCTTTCCATCCTGGTGGTGGACGACAACTCACCTGACGGGACGGGGGAACTCGCGGCGCGCCTGGCAGAGAAAGATGCGCGGGTCAGCGTGCTCATCCGGAAGAAAAGAAGAGGAAGAGGCGCTGCCGGGATCGAAGGCTTCAAAAAGTCCCTGAGCCTCCGGCCCGATTATGTTATCGAGATGGACGGCGACGGCTCCCATCAGCCGCGTTTTATTCCGGCGCTTCTCGAGCAAGCCCGGGAAGACGACCTTGTCATCGGCTCTCGGTTCGTCAAAGGAGGGAAGGACGCGGACCGCTCACTTCTCCGGAGGTTAATCACCTTGCTGGCGAGAAATTTTATCCGCCGTCAATTCCACCTTCCCGTCCGCGATGTTTCCTCGGGGTTCCGCTGCTTCAGGCGGGAAGTCCTGGAAAAGATAGGCCTGGACGACCTGATCTCCGCAGGTCCCTCGGTGGTCCTCGAAATCCTTTACAAGGCTTATCTTTTGAATTTCAAAATCACTGAGGTCCCGATCATTTTCGTGGACAGAAAAAAGGGCAAAACCAAGCTGACCATGCTCACTCTCCTGGAGACGCTGCTTATGACGTTCAAATTCAAGCGGATTTATCAAGCCTCGAGCCTGAAAGCCGCGCCGTGAGAGATGAGCAAGAGAAAAGCTCTGGGCCAGCATTTTTTAGCCAGCCGCTCCGTCCTTAAAAAAATTATCGAAGTTATCTCCCCCCAAAAAGACGACCTCATCATAGAAATCGGAGCCGGCAAAGGAGCGTTGACCTTCCCTCTGGCTGAAAAAAGCGCCAAAGTCATTGCCATCGAAAAGGACAAATCGCTCGTTCCGTTTCTGCTGGAGAAAAAAAAAGATAATCTTGTCATCCTAAAAGAGGATGTCTTGAACATAGATTTTCGAGAATTGCTGGCGAAAGAGCAAAGGTTTAGAGGCAGGACCAAGCTTGTCGGCAACCTCCCCTATGTCATTTCTTCACCATTGCTTTTCAAAGTCCTCGAGGAAAAAGGCCTCTTTTCGAGATGCGTCTTTCTTCTCCAGAAAGAAGTCGCCGAGAGAATAATTGCCCGGCCCGGGTCAAAAACATACGCCCCTCTGTCCATCCTCTTTCAAATGGATTATGAAACTCGCCTCCACTTCATCGTTGCGCCCGGATCCTTCTCGCCGCCGCCTCAAGTTCAGTCCGCTCTTGTTTCTCTCGAGAGGAGACCCGGCCCTCTTTTCCCGGTAAAAAATAAAGACCTTTTCCGGAGCTTTCTCCGGACAGCCTTCGCCAAGCGAAGAAAGACCCTGCTTAATAACCTGAAAAGCTTGATTATTCCACCGCCTCTCATCAAGGAAGCGCTGGACCGAGTCTCTTTGAAAGAGGATGTGCGGGCAGAACAAGTCTCTATCGCCCAATTTGCCAGCCTGTTCGAGCTCCTCTCCGTCTCTTTTCCCGAAGCTCAGTGAGCTGGCGGACGCATCTCCGTTCCCGTGATAATCATATCGCCCTTCCATGTCACTAGAGGGCTTGGTGAAGGGATGGAGCGATCATCGAGAGATTTAGCCTGGAGAATGGGGACGGTTCTCCGGGAGAACCGTCCCCT
>CAZKEW010000253.1:0-2994 GCA_964551885.1 uncultured Eubacteriales bacterium | reverse complement strand
GCTCCCGATGGTCGCTCGCAATGACTACGTAATAGCATTAATTGCGTTTGTATTAATTTAGTCGCACCAGGGAGAAGGAGGTTTGAAATGAACAAAAAAGAAATCATCATCCGGATGGCCAAGAATTCTGGGATCACGGCCCTCCAGGCGGCCAAGGCCTTTTCTTCGATGATGGAGGGGATTCGAACCTCGCTCAAGAAGGGAGAAAAGGTGACTTTTTCGGGGTTCGGAAGCTTTGAGATCAAAGAACGGAAGGCCAGAAAAGGCAGGAACCCCAGGACGGGAGCGGAAGTGGCTATCCCTCCCAAAAAAAGGGTCAAGTTCAACCCGAGCAAGAGTCTCAAGGCGGCCCTTTGAATCCATTGGACAAGTCATCTCTAATCTTTTAAAATAGCCCTTTCCGGACAACATTGAAATCAAGAAAGATTAAGATTGCCCTGCTTTTCGGCGGTCGCTCGGCCGAGCACGAAGTCTCCCTGATTTCGGCGTCTGCGATTTATAAAAACATCGACAAACGCAAATACGACGTGATCTCTATTTATATCACCAAGGAAGGAGAATGGAAGACAAGCACCTCCCCCCTCCTTCCGCCGGAGAAGCTGGAGAAGGGGACTTCCTTCTCCTTCCTTCCTTGGCAGGCTGGCGCCCTTTCCCGGAAAGTGCGGGCGGATATCTACTTCCCCGTCCTTCATGGACCTTACGGCGAAGACGGAACCATCCAGGGCTTGTTGGAAATGGCGGATGTCCCTTACGTGGGAGCCGGCGTGCTGGCCTCGGCCGCAGGGATGGACAAAGCGGTAATGAAGGCGTTGTTTGCCGCGAAAAAATTGCCGCTTGTTAAGCACCGGACCTTCCTCGATGCCGAATATCAAAAAAACAAAAAAGCCATCCTTTCCCTGATCAAAAAGGAATTTCCCCTCCCGTTTTTTGTCAAGCCGGCCAACCTCGGCTCAAGCGTCGGCATCTCGAAAGTCAAAAATTATGCTGAGACGCCGAGGGCTCTCAGCAAGGCTTTCCGGTATGACCGAAAGATCTTGGTCGAAGAGGGGGTCATCGGCCGGGAAGTGGAGTGCAGTGTCCTGGGGAATGACGAACCGCGGGCTTCCCTTCCCGGGGAAGTCATCCCCTATCGGGAATTTTACGATTATCGCGATAAATATCTCGAGGGAAAGACGCGATTCCGCATCCCTGCCGATCTTCCCAAACCGAAAGTCAAAGAGATTCAGCGGTTGGCCGTCGAAGCGTACAAAGCCGTGGACTGCTCGGGTCTGGCCCGGATAGATTTCTTCTTCGAGGAAAAGACCGGGAAAATTTATGTCAACGAAATCAACACCATACCCGGGTTCACCGAAATCAGCATGTATCCGAAGCTCTGGGGAGTGAGCGGCATCCCCTTTCCCCGCTTGGTCGAAGAGCTCATCCGCCTTGGGTTTGAGAGGCATAGGCGCAGGAAGAGATGCCTGGAAAGGCTCGCTCGATGAGAATCCTGGGCCTAGACTTCGGCGACCGGAACATCGGCCTTGCTCTGAGCGATCCTCTCGGGCTCACCGCCCAGCCCCTCGGCCAGTACGTTTTGGGCGAAGAGGCCGAGAACAAAAAATACTTCACCGAGCTTATCCGTAAGCATGAGGTCGGGGAGATCGTGATCGGGTTTCCGCTGCGAATGGATGGAAGCTCGGGGACGCGGGCGCAGAAGACAAAGGAATTCGCGGCCTGGCTGGAAAAGGCCGCGGGGTGCCCGGTCATCTTCTGGGATGAACGCCTGACCACCCAGCAGGCCCTCAGCATCATGCAAGAGCAGAAAATCAACTGGAAAGCTAAAAAGAAGGTCGAGCACCAGATCTCGGCCGCGCTCATCCTTCAGAGCTATCTCGACCATCGCCGCCTCCATCGAAATGCTCCTTAAGGTCATAAAAACCGGGTTCGCTCTCGTTGTTATCATCCTTTTTCTGATTCCTGTCTGGCTGGCAGTCGAACTCAACCCTCCTCGCCATCTGCTTACAGAAAAAGTCTTTTTTGATGTGGAAAAGGGAATGGGAATAAGCTCAGTGGCCCGAGAGCTGAAGCAGAAGGGGCTCATCCGAGCCAGGCTTCCGTTTGTCGTCAGCTATCGCCTTTTTTTCTATCCCCAGAAAATCAAGGCGGGAGAATATGCTTTCTCTTCGCCCCTGCGGCCAAAAGATATCCTCGACACGATGGTCAAGGGCAAGGTCTATCTTCACGCCGTGACCATTCCAGAGGGCCTGACAGCCCGAGAGATCGCGCCGCTCGTCACCCCTCTCCTTTCTGACGGAGAGGATGGATTCCAGGCGGCTTTCGAGGATACCGAAGCGATTGCTTCTTTTGACCCGGCGGCGAAGAATTTGGAAGGCTACCTCTTCCCCGAAACTTATTCTTTTCCCAAGGGAATTTCCTCGAAGGAAGCGACCGAAGCAGTGATCGCTCAGTTCAGGTCAGCGTTTGATGAATCGCGGGAGGCGAGGGCGAGGGCGTTGCGGATGACGGTCCGAAAAATCGTCACTCTGGCCTCCCTCATCGAGAAAGAGACATCGGTTCCGGATGAAAAAAGGCTCGTCTCCGCCGTCTTTCATAACCGCCTGCGTCTGGGCATGAAGCTCGACTGCGACCCCACCATCATTTACGTCCTCAAACAAGAGGGAAGATACGAGGGCCGGCTGAGGAAAAAAGATATGTCGCTCGACTCTCCTTACAACACCTATCTCCATGGCGGCCTGCCCCCCGGCCCCATCTGCAACCCGGGAAGAGAGGCGCTCGAGGCTGCCCTTTATCCCGCCCCGGAGGACTACCTCTATTTCGTCTCCAAGAATGACGGAAGCCACCACTTCAGCCGTACTTTCGCAGAACACCAGAACGCCGTCCGCTTTTACCAAAAGAATCGCCGCTAAGGGCCTTAAAACAACATTTACATTCCTATTCTTTCTTTAATAGTCAGGGCGAGGGGTGTGGGCGAAGAAGGCCATCCGGAAGCGCAGC
>CAZKEW010000252.1:645-2999 GCA_964551885.1 uncultured Eubacteriales bacterium | reverse complement strand
TTGCGGAGCGCCATGATTTGGGTGATGAGCTCGATTCCGTTTTTGACCGGCATTCTGATATCTGTGATGATGAGGTCAAACTTTTGCTTTTTGATCAGCCCCAGCGCTGTATCGGCATCTGTAGCAACCGTCACTTCGTATCCTTCTTTGGTCAATTCTTCCTTATAAAGGACGCAGAGATTTTTTTCATCCTCGACGACAAGCAATTTTTTCTTCATTTTTTGGGCCCCCTCTCTCCTGTTTTAAAATACAGCTTAAAAGTTGTTCCCTTGCCCTCCTCGCTCTCTACTTCGATCTTGCCGTTGCAGGCATCCACCACTCTCTTTACATAGGCCAGGCCGAGCCCCATGCCTTTTTCCTTTGTCGAGACGAAGGCTTCGAAGATCTTAGCTTTGACGGACTCCGGGATTCCCTTTCCTGTATCTTTGATAGAGATGACTCCCCATTCTTCGTTTTCTCTGTAAGCCCGCAGATGAATTTTTCCCCCGTCAGGGAGAGCATCGAGGGCGTTGTCCACGACGTTCCTCAACGCTTCTCCCACATGGATGGGATCGCAGAGGATGATGCTCAGACCCGGCTCGACTTCTGTTGTCATGGTCACTTTTCTGCTCGCCGCCGTAGATTTGGCCGCGTTGACAATGAGCTTGAACATCTCTTGAACATCCAAGGGTACCATCTCTTTTACTTCGATGCGGAGGAATTGGGTCAGCCGGAGAAGGATTTTTTCCAGCCTGCGGATTTCACTCCTGATGATCTGGAGATTTCTTTTTTGCTTATTTGCTCCGGTTCTCGGGTCGAGGAACTGCTCGGCGAACCCGCCTATGGTGACCAGCGGATTTCTAAGCTGATGTGTGACGAACATGGCCATCTCCCCCATTGCCGCAACACTCTTCATGTCCACGACCCTCTTTTGCAGTTTAGCCGTATAGATGTAGTTTCCGGCGATGAGGCCGCAGATGGAGGCCAGTTCGATATCCCGGTTCTGGATAGGAAGCCGGGTGATGGCATTATCCAGGATGATTTCGCCCAAGACTTCTTCCTGAGCGAGAAGAGGGATACAGAGGAACTCGTCAACGCCGATAATTTCCTGAAACCGCTTGTCCACCAAAGGCTCGTTCCAGGCGTCCTTCACCAGGATGATCTCCTTAGAAGAGGTGGCAGCGGAGGGAATGAGGGAATTTTCTTGATGCAAGGCGTAAGAGATTTTTTTCAGCCGTTTGGTCAGGCTGTCGGCGTCGCTTGTCAATAGAGACCGGTTGTGTTCAATGATCTCGTAATATCCTATTCCTGGGGTCGAGAGAACGCGCCAGATGGAATCGGCCTCAGCGGCAGAAGCCGGGCCCAGCCAGAATTCGCCTTTTAATTTGTCGCCATTGGCCAGAAAAAGCATGGCTCTGTTGAAGCCCAACCCCGGCCCAGCCGTTAAAGCGGTCAGAATTACGAGCAGGTTATCAACGAGCGAGAAGGGCTGGAAGAAGCTCTGGGCGATGATGGAAAATAGCTGGAGTTCCTTGGACGTTCCCGGCGAAAATTCATGGAAGAACGGATGATACCTCTCGATCATTCGTATCTCCAATTTTTGGGAACCACTCGGATTCCTTCTTCGCTGATCATGAAATTTTTGCCGTCTTTTCTCTCTTTATAGCCGATCTCATAATTGTCCGGAATCTTGCAGAATTTATCGACAATCACCCGGCGCAGCCTGGCGCCCCGGCCGATTTGAGCTCCCTCGAAAACGATCGAATCCTGGACCAGAGCCTTGGCGGCGATCTTGACGCCCGGCGAAATGATGGAATGCCGGACAGTTCCGCCCTGGATGCGGCAGCCCGAGCTCACGATCGAGGTTTTGATGTCGGCCTGCTGAATATAGGAGGGACCGTAAGGGGCTTTGTAGGTCCGGATAGGCCAGGAGCTTTCATCCAACGAAAATGGGGGCGTGGAAGAAAGGAAAGCCATGTTGGCCTTCCAGTAAGCGTCGATGGTGCCGATATCTTCCCAGTAGCCTTCGTAGGGAAAAGCAAAAACCCTCGCTTTCTGAATCATCCGGGGGATGATATCCTTGCCGAAATCGTGACTGCTTTGGGAATCCTTGGCATCTTGGAAGAGAGCTTTGATCAGGACGGGAGTGCGGAAGAGATAGACCCCCATGGAAATGAGGGAGCGTTTTTTGTCCCAGGGCAAACCCGGGGGGTTTTCCGGCTTCTCCAGGAATTCGACAATTTTTTGTCCCCTCTCCACCGCCATCACGCCGAACCGGGTGGCTTCGGCGCGGCTTACGGTCTTGGCCAGAATGACGACATCGGCCTTCTTCTCCAGATAAAATTTCAATATTCTTCGATAATCGGCTCGGTAGA
>CAZKEW010000252.1:0-635 GCA_964551885.1 uncultured Eubacteriales bacterium | reverse complement strand
CATCAGGGTTCTCCTGCTGGATGGTGTAGATATTTTGGAAAACAGCATCGGCTGTTCCCTCATACCAATGATCTGCCACTCTTCCTTGGGCAGGAAGGGAGATGATATAGCCGCCGCTCTCGGAATGAAAGATGTTCCAGCCATGAAGGATGTGCCTTTCCAATGACAGAGATTTGTACTGTGTCAGCAGGGCAATTCTGCGGAGACCGGAGTTCAGGGAATTCGAAAGGCTGAAATCAACGATCCTATGGCTGCCCAGAAACGGGACCGACGGCTTGGCCCGGTCTCGAGTCAGAGGATAAAGCCTCTCCCCTTTTCCTCCGCAGAGGATCATGACCAGGGTTTTTTCAGATAAAGTTTCCATCGGGAGCCACGACCTGACCAAAAAGTTGGTCTTCCTCTTCCCACGTTTCGAGGAGCTTCTGCTCATCGGGGTTTAGGGCTTCTTTCCTTTGCAGCCATTCAAGCAGCGCTTTTGCTCTTTCGAAATGCTCTGCCGCCCTGTTTTCGGCGTAATCCCGGGCGGTCCAGGTGGAGATCAGGAAAGGCCAATCCGAGCTTTCCAGGAGAAATTTTTCCCTGATGAATTGCTTGAGGAGTCCGCTCTTTTTTGCCAGAGGCAGACGGTTGAGCTT
>CAZKEW010000251.1:0-3015 GCA_964551885.1 uncultured Eubacteriales bacterium | reverse complement strand
GATGATTTTGATAGATGTGACCTGCCCGAAGACTTCAAAAGCCTGTCGCAAATCGTCTTCAGTGGCCTCCCGTAATAAATTGCCTACATACATATTCATTCTGACTTCCTTTTAATATTGGAATTTTAATAAGGGAGGGATGTAATTTTTGCTTGTTGAAATTTTCCCTAATCCCTTGTGATCCTTGGCTGTTCTTAAAAGCGGACAGATCACTTCAATTTCAACATTGTTAATAATAGCACAGGAAAGATTTAGCGTCAATGAAAATTGGCGCCGTTCTCTGAAGTGCCACTCTATCGAATTCTTAAGAATTTATCTACAATTTGATCAGATGGTCTCTCTTTTCTCCTTCCTTTAAAGCCCCCATGCTATCAAGTACATATTCCATTTTACCGGCTTTCTAAGATTAACCTGAAATTCTTCCTTTTCTCTTTCCCCTTTTTTTCTCTTTTTCTTCTCGCTTTTTCTCTTTTTTCTCTGTCTCTTCTCTCTTTTTCCTTTGTCATTGATTTACTTCCCTTCCGAGGAAAATCAGGGTTTAAGGCAGCTCTCGCAGCCCATTCGGCCTCTTCCTGGCATCCTCAACCTCAGGGATAGCGGGGTCAGATGCCTTCCCGGGCAAACATTAATAAACACCAATAGATATCATTTTCCTAGGCTGACCAAATTACCTTTTTTCGATTATCTCCAGACTAAATCTCTTTTTCAGCTTCATTCCAGCAGCACCGAGAATAACTCTGATAGCTTGAGCAGTTCTTCCCTGTTTTCCAATAACCTTGCCTACATCTTCAGGGGCAACCTTTAACTCAATGATTGAGCTCTGTTCCCCGTCTAATTGGGAAACCTGCACCCTCTCCGGATTGTCCACTAATGATTTGGCAATCAACTCGATAAGTTCTTTCACTGCCACCTCCTTTAGTACCTAAACTGTTTTTTTCACCTTTGAGTATTTTTTTCTCCTCACTCGTCTTTCCCAGGGGAGTGAATTCACATCAGCGTCTTTTGAGCCTCAACGCTATTATTTTCTCAAGAATGAGCTAATAAAGCAATGCAAAAGTCACTAACTCTTCAACCCCGCCAGCCTTTTCCTGGCATCCTCAACCTCAGGGAGGCCAGAAGCACAGTCTCTCTAGAGCTCGAGAAATTCATAAATTGTAGCTTAAGAAATATCATGAGTTGTCCAAATTCAGACTCAAGCTCACTAACCATAGAAGGTTTGACAACATATTCCACATCAAGCAATAGTTGAGCTTTCTGTTGCTCGGCTTGAGCAAAAATAGTTAAAGCACAGCGGCTAACTGAAAGAATGGAATGGTGGCTGAATACCAGGAAGGCATAAACCCCTGAAATTTCAATGATTCCAGACGGCAGCGCTACGGGGATTCGAACCCCGGTCTGATGGCTGAGAACCACCTGTCCTGCCTATTCTTGCAGTAGTCCTCTAACTCGATAAATACAGATTTGACGCTCTTTTGACATTTCGATGTCAAAAAAGCTCAAAACGTCATAGGCTGACTGAAAATAAAAATTGAGGAAAACTATTGAAAAATAAGGGGAAAATCTGGAGCGGGCGATGGGACTTGAACCCACGACCTTCTGCTTGGCAAGCAGACGTTCTACCCCTGAACTACGCCCGCATTCGCATCCGAGCCGGCCAACCTCTCGGTTTAACCTAACAAAAACCGCCTTTCCTGTCAATACGAGCAAAGAACGGGGACGGTTCTCTTCGGAGAACCGTCCCCATTTCATATACTCGCCAAGCTCGGAACAGGCTCCGCAATCTCACGATGTCATCGCAAGCCTCTGAAGGAGGCGTGGCGATCTCAAAAAAAATGTGGAGATTGCCACGCCCTTCGGGCTCGCAATGACAATAATACTAATATTTTCTCCTTCTATCGGCTTTGGGGGGGGTTCTGAGGTCATCAAAATAGGGGGACACAAACGGAATTCAGAAATTCCGATCATGTCCCCCAATTTATGTCAAGAATGAAGACCTGAACCCCTAATCGGGGTTTATTTGGCCTGGACCTGCATGCCCTTGCGGATGGCATCGCTGCAAGAGAGGATCTTCACTGTCGCTGTCTTTGCCCGTGTCTCGATGACAACGAGGTTTCCGATCCCCTCTCTGGGCAGGTCTTCCCTGATTTTCTTGTAAATGGTCATTTGCTGGCCGACCTGAATTCCGCTCTCTTCGCCGATATCAATGATGGCATAACCGCCAGACCCGATTTGGTTATAATCTCTCTCAAGATAAATAATATTCCCGATGACTCCGTTATCTCCCTCGGCAAAGGCTTCATAACCCAGGTCTTTCCCCAACAGACTTTCTTTTTCCTCAAACGGCACGAGATAATTTCCGACCATCACCCGGCTGCAGCTCTTCTCCAGCCGAGCCACAGCACGATTGTCTTCAAGGAACATGACATAGGCCCGCCCCCGCTTTGAGGCTAAATAGCCGAAATTGCCGATTTTATCGCCGATCTCGATGATGAGAAACACCTGGCCTATTTCGAGGCCATCATTTTTTCCTTTATTGATAAAAACCAGGTCGTCATCGGCCATAAGAATTTTTTCAGAGCCCCTCTCGGCATCAGTGACTCTCATGTCCGGAAGCACGCCATCATGCGCAAAAATGGAACAATAGAGGTCGGTTTCGGAAATCAGAGGGTAGGCGTCCCGGAATATTTTGGCCCGGTCGATCTGGTGCTGAACCTGCTCTTGATCGTTTGATTTTGTTTGAGCTAAGGCCGGCGCAAAAAAGGCAGAAAGGACAAAAAACACCAAAGTGACCGAGAGAGCCTGATTTTTGGGGAATAGATTTCTCATTTTGGCTCCTTTAGTTCAATTTCGTCTTTTCTTTGTTTTTCATTATAAACAGCGATTTTCGGGCTGTCAACACAAAAATAGCTTTCCATCTTGACAGCCTTCCGTCTTCCTCTTAACATAAAAACAGAGTTGCTACTAATACAAACGCATTAAGTAAAGTGTCATGCGAGGAACGAGGTGACGAAGCAA
>CAZKEW010000250.1:0-3064 GCA_964551885.1 uncultured Eubacteriales bacterium | reverse complement strand
TTAAACGGAGAACTCATTTTAACCCCAAGGGACTAAGAATTTCAACACAGCCAGAAATGGATTGATTTTGAATAAGATTTATGGGCCCAATTATGTTGCATGTTTTATGCAATATTCATTATAATTGCAATATCTGTGCAAATAAAATTGGTGTTGCATTAACACTGCAATTAAGATAAAAATAATGAATATCGGGAGATTATAATGTCTCAACAATATATTTTAATGGCCGATGTCATCAAGAGCACAAAAATGAGCGCGTCCCGCTTAATGCTCGATTTTAAGGAGGCCGCATTTAGAATAAACCGTCAGTTCCCCAGCGCCTTCTATTCTCCGATTACTATTACTTGGGGAGATGAATTTCAATCAGTTGTCCAATCGTTAAAGTCGGGTATTGACGTAATATTGCTTTTTGAAGAAGCGATTATCAATGAGCGAAAAGACTTTAGATTAAGATATGTCTTAAATTTTGGAGAAATTGACACTCCCATTAATAATGAGGCTGCCTACGGAATGCTTGGTCCCGGGCTTTTAGAAACTCGGTCTTTTTTAGCTAAGTTGAAGGATTCCAGGGATCGTTTCTTTTTTAATCTTGAAAACAATGATCTTTCAGAGAAAATGAATATGTTTTTTCGTCTATATCAAATGGTTGTGGATGCCTGGCGAATAAAGGATTTCCCGATTATTGCTGAGTTTTTGAGAGACAAAGATTATAAGACTGTTGCAGATAGGCTAAAAAAGGATAGGTCTTTAATGTGGAGAAGAGAAAAGAGCTTAAATATTTCGGCCTACCTCACCATAAAAAAATTGATTTATAAGGAAATTGCTTCAAATGCATGAAATATTGATTTTCATGACCGTATTTATCTGTGGGGAGGCAATTTCTTTTTTCATTTTTAAAACGCTGAATATTCTTTTATAACAAGAAATGGGAGTTTAAAATCAATCGGTCTGTGATAAAAGGAGATATCGAGCGGCTATTCTTATTCCTATCTCTAGTATATAACTTCCCCCACGCCTTGATCGCATTTGGCGTCATAAAAATTGGAACTCGGATCAAACCAGACGAAAAGATCTCCAACGATTATTTTTTTGTTGGAAATATAGTCTCGCTTCTTATTTCAATTTTCTACTAGGCTATTTGGAAAATGGCATCTTAAAAAGGAAATTTGATCGGCCTGGACTAATTTTACAGAAATCACCAGAATAAGAGGAAGCTCGGCCGAAAGTAAGAAATGAGGGAAAAAGGAGGCTAAGATGTCGAGTCGGCTGCCGGATATAGGAAAAATCTCAGCGGAAATTTTTGATGAGCTGATCTATCCCCATCTGGGGAGACGGAGGAGGTCAGTCCTGGTCGGGCCGAAGCACGGCGTGGATATCGGCATCGTCGATATCGGAGGCGGGAAAGTCATGGCCATGACCACCGACCCGGTGTTTATCGTTCCGGAGTATGGGTTCGAGAGGGCGGCTTGGTTCGCCATCCACATCCTCTGCTCGGATGCGGTCACTTCAGCGCTCAAGCCATTCTACCTCTCCATCGACCTCAACCTGCCGCTGAGCATGACCAAGGAGGAGCTGGAAATAGTCTGGAAGAAAATCGACTCGGAATGCCAAAAAATGGGCGTCGCTATTGTCTGCGGCCATACAGCTCGCTACATGGGCTGCAACTATCCGATGGTGGGCGGCGCCACCGTGATCAGTGTCGGCGACAAGTCGCGCTACATCACGCCGCAGATGGCCAAGCGGGGAGACCTGATCATCATCACCAAGGGAGCGGCGATTGAAGCCACGGGGATTTTTGCCCTCGCTTTTAAGGATCGGATCACGGAGTATTTCGGGGAAGAGTTCAGCCGGAGGGCGGAAGAAATCTTCTACCAGATGTCGGTGGTCGAGGATGCGCTGACCGCCGCCTCTGTGGGGACGCGGGAACACGGTGTAACAGCCATGCATGACGCCACAGAATGCGGGGTTTGGGGCGGCCTCTATGAGGTGGCCAAGGCCTCGCGAGTGGGGATGAGGATAGAAAAAGAGAAGATTATCGTCCTGGATGAGGTCGAGAAGATCTGCTCCAAATTCGGCATGGACCCGTATTCATCCATTTCCGAAGGGACTTTGATCATCACCTGCAAGGAGAAGAAAGTTGAGCAGCTGCTAAAAAGGCTGGCTCAGAAAAAAATCGCGGCCTCTGTTGTCGGTGAGGTCATCCCCGAAGATAAAGGGATCATCCTGGTGGAGAAGGGAAGGGAAAAGCCGTTAGATCATCCGCGTGTCGATCCCTTCTGGCCCGCCTTTGCTCGCGCCATCGAGGAAGGAAAAAAGTAGTCATCGCGAGGAGCATTGCGACGAAGCGATCTCATTGGGATTGCTTCGCTAAAGCTCGCAATGACAGTCGGTTGAGGACGGGGCTAATTCAGAAACCCCTCGTCTTTTTATGTTAAAAGCTCTGGATAATCCAGTCCTTGATTTCATCCCTGACCCGGCGAACGCAGTCTAAAATCTCCTGCTCCGAACCTTCACAGGAGGACGGGTCGGGGAAGCTTTTATGGATGCGATTTGCCCCACCGGGGAAGAACGGGCATGTTTCTTTGGCATTATCACAGACCGTGACGACATGATCAAAGCTCTGTCCCAAAAATTCCTCCACGCCCTTGGAACGATGGTGTGAGATATCGATGCCGGCTTCCGCCATGGCTTTGACGGCGTAAGGATTCACTGCCGTGGGTGCGGTTCCTGCGCTAAAGGCCTCGTACCGGTCTCCCAAAAGGGCATTCAGGGATGCTTCGGCCATCTGAGACCGGGCGGAGTTATGGGTGCAGATGAATAAGACTTTTTTCTTTTTGTTCATATTCTCGAGCCCTATTTTAGCAGATTTCTCGAAAATTTTGCAGCCCGTCGCTTGAAAAAATACCGGAAATAATATATGAACATATCTTCATATGTTGATATAACATGAAAGACATCGTCAGGATTTTCAAAACTCTTTCCGATTCCACTCGTCTGCGGATCATCATGCTGCTTCTCCAGAGGGACCTCTGTGTCTGCGAGTTGATGTTTATCTTGAAGC
>CAZKEW010000249.1:1775-3075 GCA_964551885.1 uncultured Eubacteriales bacterium | reverse complement strand
AAGGACATCCTTTTCTGTTTACTAAAATTCAAATACGAGGGATGGTGGTTTTGTCAATCGAAAAGTGTACCACCGCGGTAAACGAAAAGTTGCCCACCCAATTTTACGAAAAAATGGTACTGGATCTTCTTTGATGGATGTACGGTCAGCTATCTTTAGGTAAACCGACATGCCTCATGACCAGGGGATTTGGCGCTCTCAACAGAGCCAATCATTTTGCTATCCTTTACGCCTTCCTAACTATTACGTTTTGTGGCTTCTCAGGATAAACCCCATCAGACTCTCCGAGCGATTCCCCTCTAAATATTTCGCGGTTATCTGTGCAATTGTGCCATAGTACTCCTTGCTGTTATGGATGTTTGGTTCATGAATCCCCGCAGATGCTCAGATTTGTTGTCTCATAGACCTCCTTGGCGTACTCCTTGCTGTTATGGATGTTTGGTTCATGAATCCCCGCAAACGCTCAGATTTGTTGTCTCATAGACCTCCTTGGCGGTGCCGACCGCCGCGTTTGATTGTTCACCGTGTTTCTGGTAATTCTCCCCGCAATACTCAAGTCAGTTTCCTCATAGTCCTCCTTTTTCTCAGGCTTCTGCTCGCCGTTTTTTCTGGTCTTCCAATGCCTGATTGAAACGCACGCTGCCCCAATCGTACTTGATAATAATCGCATTGTGGGTCAAGCGATCCAAGAGAGCAGTGGTCATAGTTTTGTCGATAAACACCTCCGTCCAGCGGCTGAAATTCAGGTTGCTGGTGATAATGGTCGAGCCGGATTCATATCGGTCAGAGAACACCTGAAAAAGTAGCTCGGCTCCTTCTTTACAAAGTGGCACATAGCCGATCTCGTCAATGATGCAAAGCTGGTATTTTCTGAGTTTGGCCATGAACTTTTCCAGGTCGCCTGCCTTGTATTCCTTCAAGAGGGTGTTGACGAGCTGGCAAGTGCTGAAGAACTTCACGATGTAGTCCTGCTTGCAAGCCTCGATTCCCAGTGCGATCGCCAGGTGCGTCTTACCGCCTCCGCTATCGCCGACGAGGATGACATTCTCCTTTTTGGCAATGAACCTGCAACTGGCCAGAGTTTCGACCGTTGGCCTGGGCAACTTGGGAGCAAGGTCGTAAGAGAGCATGGCCAGGGTCTTGACTTTGGGGAAGCCGGCTTGCTTGATCCTCCTTTTCGTTCTGACCGTATACCGGCGTTCCACCTCCAGTTTGCACAGCTCCAGGAGCAGTTCATCTGTACTTTTGTTGCCCTCGGCGATAATATCGGGATACCGTTCGGCAAAGGCTTTCAGGTTCA
>CAZKEW010000249.1:0-1765 GCA_964551885.1 uncultured Eubacteriales bacterium | reverse complement strand
TGGGAAACTTTACATACATCAGAAATGTTCTATGCAATCCCATCAACTCTTTTCGTCTATCCATTTTCTGCCACCCCCATGAGAACATCAAATTTACTTGGGTCAGGAGACGGCAGCGAGAACTGAGCGATGTTCGGCAGATGCTTGATGCAAGCGTCTTCGCGTTTCTCCTCCTTTTCCATCAACGCTTCATACAGCATCTTCAGGCTTTCTTTGTTCGTCGTCCCGTTCTCGATCGCCATTTCGATCGTGGCGACCATGTCCGTATACTCTTTGTCCTGAAAGAAGAGCAGGGTATCGAGAAAATCCTTGGTGCCGGCGGTTTCGCCATGTTTGCCGACCTGGATGTCCCATAACTGCTTGACGACCGGCGACCAGTTCGTCTCGATCGCCGTCAGGATCATGGAACTCTTGAAAGCACTGCTTTTCCTGCGCAACACCTCCATGTAGTGCCAGGGATCGAGTATCCATTTATGCTTTTGAAAACTCCTTTCATGCTTGGCAATCAAGCGATTTTGCTGGGTGATCCTGACATCGTAAAGCCCCAGCTCTACTGTCACTTGTTTGCCCGCATATTTGGCCGGTACTGAATAGCGGTTGGTCATCACCTGCACCGTCAGATATTTGTCAACCGCCGTTTCGATTAGCTTGTAGTTGTTGTAAGGCTTTCGCGGCTCCATCAACAACCTCTCCTTTTCCTGGGCGAACAACTGGCCGATCGTCAGCTCCTGCCCCTGAGTCCGGTGCTCGTCATGGGCCACGCATTTTTCCAGTAGATAGTCATTGGCCTGCGTCAGTGACTCGAACTGCGGGAGCGGTGTTAGGAAATTGTGCCGCACGAAGCATACCGAGCCTTCCACACCGCCTTTTTCATTGCCCTTGCACGTATTACAAAAAATCGGCGTAAAGCAATAGTACGAGCGGAAGGAGACGAAGGCCGACTGTTCGATACGTCCTTTGCCGCGCAACACCTTTTTGACGGCGCTTGATAAATTGTCATACACCAATTCGCCGAACACGCCTCCGAAGTAGGTAAACGCTTCGATGTGCCCGTTGAAAAAGCATTCCTGCAGCATCACCGGGTACAGTTTGACAAACGTCTTCCCGGAAAACTTGGAGCGCATGCAGAACATGTACACTTTCTGATCGATCCCGTTCAACTTCATCCACGCTTCACCCCAATCTACTTCCGCGCCGTTACGCTTGGCCGGATCCGACGGGATGAACGCTTCGTGATACACCAGGTGCAATTCCTCTTTCAGCTCTCTCACCGTCTTCCTGACGCTGGACTCACTGCCTGCAAATTGGCACTCTTCTACCAGCCGATCATAGATCCTTTTCGCCGTGTGTCTCTGTTTCACCGGGGCATCTTTATCCCCCAGCAGCCACTTCGTTATTGTCTCCATGTACCCACTCATTACTGGCTTTTCCCGCGACTCTGTCAAACGGTAACTCGGCTCTTGTCCGGCTAACGCCTTTCTGATCGTAACCCTTGATTTTCCTATGTCTCGGCTGATTTTCCTTATCGTTTGCCCGTATTTGTAATGCGCTGTTCGGATGTACTCATAGTCATCCATTTTTATCATCATCTCCCCTCCGATATGGTAGGTGTCACATTCAAACTCACTCACTCTGTAAACTACCATATCGGCTCTCTGGGGGTGGGTCAATTTTCGATTACCGTTTGCCTTTTAGTGGTACATTTTTAGATTACCAAAACCAAGGGGGTTGATATATCATCTTCGGTTTGTAACCCCTGTGCATC
>CAZKEW010000248.1:1377-3092 GCA_964551885.1 uncultured Eubacteriales bacterium | reverse complement strand
GGGCTGTTCTTGGCTAACCTTGTTTAGCCTGAAATGCGGAATTTGTCAACGTTTTCACTAAAATTTTTCCCGGAAATGGAGTTGCTTCTTTGCGACTTTTGTTTTATTAGCGGAATTGGTTCTTCCGTTTCTTTCCTGGGATTGGCCGCCCGCTGATCCAAAATTTTGGATGGACCAGTCGATGAGATAGAGGGCAGCAGGCAAGTTCTCCCTGAAAATGGAGCCTATCTCTTGCTCGGCGTTGAAGAATCCGCCATGGAGCTGATCAACAGGCGGAAGCTCGATGGTGTAGGAGGGAATCCCTGAGGTGCCGAAAGTCCAGTCGGTCGTATCGCCGTTGGTAAGATAGAGGGAGGCTCCGGCTGGGCCATATTCATATACTCTGCCATTGACCTGCTGCATCAATCTAGACATATCGGCGGCTATTTCGCTAAGGATCTTGTCTTTGTCTGAAGGCGTCTTGGTATATCCCCAGGGGTAGAGGATGAGCTGCGAATAACTGTGATAGGTGATCATGGCCTTGAAATTCTTCTGCCTGACAAAGTCTCTGATGGCCTGAGTCTCCGGCTCGGAAAAAGGGGCGCTGCCGCGGTAGATATCAGAGGTAGGGGTAGGGCTTGAGCCGCTGTTATCATATCCCCAGGCATAGCCGTAGTTTCTGTTGATGTCGACGCCGTAGCTTCCGTCTGCGTTGAGGCGGCGGTTTTTCCGCCAGTAACGGTAATAATGAATCGTGTATTCCAGGCCGTCCGGGTTGACCAGCGGCACAATCCAGACCTCGCTTTGGTTGACCAGCCTTCTGACATCGACGTTGGCTGCATAATTTTCCAGCAAATATTTGGCCAGAAAGAAGGGGACTTCGACCGAGATCCATTCGCGGGCGTGGTGGCAGCCCAAAAACAGGACTTCGGGTTCGTCTTCATCCTGAGAGACGTTATCGCTGATTTTCAGGGCATAAATTTTTCTGTTTTCGAGGGTCGTTCCGGTCGTGAAAAGTTTAGCAAGCTGGGGAAAGGAGCGCTGGAGAGCCTCGAGGTCTGCCTCGAGTTCTTTATAGGAATGGTACTCTCCGTTGATGCTGGTTTGAGCGTGGATCTGGGCCTGATAGAGGGCCGGGAATCGGTGACTTTCGTAAACGTAAGGGATGTTGAGCTTATCCAGGGCGAGGAGGTCTTGGCCGCTCAAAAGAATGTAAATTCTGCCGTCCCACTCAAAGAGAAAGTCGAGCTCCATCTCACTGAGCTTCTTTTCAAGGCTAAAATTTTTCTCCACGCTGACAATGTTTCGCGGCTCTTGCTCTTGGGCTATGACCGAAAATGTGGATTCTGAGGACGGTTCTCCAGGAGAACCGTCCCCTTTTAGAAACGAGAGCGAGACAAGGAAAAAAAGAAGGAAAGCAAAGACAGCGATTTTTGATTTCATAGCTGGTTGCATTTGGCCGCGCCTTTCATTGTTAAGCTTTCGTTTTCGCTCTCGTCTGTCATTATTCTAACAATAATGCAACAAATGACATTTCAATGTCATTGCGAGCGACCGAAGGGAGCGCGGCAATCCGACGAAGTCGTCACGGCATCGAAGATGACCCTGCGGGTCGGATCGCCGCGCTACGCTCGCGATGACAACGTAAACATATTTAATGCGTTTGTATTAATATTAACGCAATATGTACTGTGTCATTGCGGGCGACCGAAGGGAGCGCGGCAATCCGACGAAGT
>CAZKEW010000248.1:0-1367 GCA_964551885.1 uncultured Eubacteriales bacterium | reverse complement strand
GCCTTTATTCTAGATACTTCTTCATTGCTCTCTCTATCTCTCATTAATTAAAGCTGAAGGCTCAGAGAAAGCGATATCCTCCGGGCTTCAAGCGAATTCCCTGAGCCGTTCTCCCGGCCGAAGGAAGCGCCGAGGTCCAGAGATATCATTCTCCAGTGAAGGCCTGTGCCCGCTGAAAAATAAGTATAGGCGGAATTCGGGTCCCGCATCGGCTGCGGGTCATAGGCTACCCCAATTCGTAAAGGGATGAAGGCGTCGGCTTTGAAAATCCGCAAAGAAGCCAAATACTCCGCTCCCACGCTCGCTTTGAGCGTATCCTTAAAGTTCCTCTCCATCTCCTCAGCGAAATATTCGACTTTGTATCCTGACCAGTCGAAATAGGAGAAGTCAGAGAAAACCTGAAACTTCGGCGAGAATTTATAGTTAATGCCCAAACCCGCGACTAAAGGCTGGTTATAGGCATCGGAAGAGTCAGCCGTAATTTTTATATCCGTCCCTCCGGAGGGCGCGGAATACTCGAGCTCGCTTTTGCTCTCCGACTTTTTAGTGTAGGGAGTCCGGAACACTAAAGCGGCGGCCCATTTATCCGTGATCTTGGCGACAATCCCTCCGTTAAGGAAAAACCCGGAGAAATCCTGGGATTTGTTGTCGCTGATCGTGATGCCGGGAGTCAGCCAGTTTTCCACAACCTCTCTCTTGAGATCACCGGTGACGAGATTAAAACCAAGCCCGATTTGGAAGCGGCGGCCGAGCCTGCGCGCAATAGAAAGGTTCGTATTCCGCAGGATGCCCTTCTGGCTGAAATCGAGGGTGTAATAGAGGCGTCCTTGATAAGAATACTCGTATTTCGCGCCGGGGCGGTCATAGATTTCGATGAGCGCCATGGTCAAGGCAAAGGCCCAGCCCTTGAACTGATAAGAAAGCCCGCCAAGGTCCAGGGCGTAGAAGATGAGAAAAGAATTTCTTTCTGTGCTCAGGACTCCGGTGTTGACGAGAGAGAATTTATAGAGAGAAGTAAAATATGAGGTGGCATTAAGCGTCGCCGTGAATCGGGGAAGGTCGATGAGAAGCGCCGGGTTAGTCAGCGCAACCGAGCAGTCGCTGGCAATTGTAAAAGTCGTATCGCCCCGGCCGAGCGAGGAGGCTGTCTGGAAGCCAAAGATATTCCATGTCCGGAGCGGCGCTTCATCCTCATACTGTCCGAGAACAAGCTGGGCGGAGGACAAAGCGGGGAAAGCGAGAAGGATGGCGAGAACTAATAGAAGGAAGGAAGGGGAGGGACGCCTAACCGTTATCCTCATGGCAGGAAGCGATTTTACCAATTTTATCGCGATTTGCAAAGCAGTAATTCTGACCCAAAATTGCCG
>CAZKEW010000247.1:0-3102 GCA_964551885.1 uncultured Eubacteriales bacterium | reverse complement strand
AAGAATGAAATTAGAATTCCACGGCCCAGACGCCACCATATTCGGGAATGGAGATATCGAATCCTTTTTTATTCTTCAGGGTATTAGCCAGGTCGAGTGAGACTTTTTTTTCTCCGTGAGTCAGGAAAACGAGCGGAAGAGGGCTGCGGAAGTGGCCCAGCCATTGGAAAAGGCCGCTCCGGTCGGCGTGGCCGGAAAAGCTGTGGATTTGCTTCACCTTAGCCCGGACGCGGTGATACTGGCCGAAAATCCGCACTTCCGGCTGGGCTTTCAGGATCTGGTGCCCGAGTGTTCCCTCTGCTTGATAGCCGACGAAGAGGATGGTTGATTCAGGCCGGCCGATATTCTGAACGAGGTGGTGTTTAATGCGGCCCCCTGTGCACATGCCCGAACCGGCCATGATGAGGCAGGAGCTGCGGAAAGAGTTGATGGCCTTGGACTCCTCCTGAGTGCGGGTGAACCTGAGACCTGGAAATTGAAAGGGAGATTGGCCTGAGCGGAAAAGCTCCAGCGTTTCTGCGTCCAGGCATTCCGGATGCTGCTTGAAGACTTCGGTGACATCCATCGCCATGGGGCTATCCAGAAAAACAGGGAGTCGCGGAATGCGTTTTTGGCGGATCAGGCGCCTGAGGTAAAACATCAGCTCCTGGGCTCGCTCCACAGCAAAGACGGGGATGACGATGTTCCCTCCGGCTTTCACTGTCTCTCGGATGATTTGGCTGAGCATGGTTTCGACATCGGCAGGATCATCATGGTTGCGGTCACCGTAGGTCGATTCCATGATGACGACATCTGCCTGATCAAAAACATAGGGATCGCGGATGAGAGGTTTCTTCCGCTGTCCGATGTCTCCGGAAAAGATAACCTTCCGGGGTTTTTTCCTTTCTTTGATGGTGAGCTCGATCATGGCCGAGCCGAGAATATGCCCCGCTTCATGAAACCGGGCCGAGACTCTGTTGTTAAGTGGGATAGCCTTCTCATAAGCGACAGGCTTGACAAAGGCAGATACTTTAGCGGCCTCGGCTTCTGTGTAGAGAGGAATCTCGGGGTAAGGACCGCGGCGTCCCTCTTTCTGGTGCCGTTTCCTTTTGTAGGCGGCGTCTTCTTCCTGGATGCGGGCAGAGTCGAGGAGAACGACCGGAAGGAGGTCTGCGCTCGCGGGGGTAGTCAGTATGTTTTTCGAGAAGCCTTCTCGCACGAGCTTGGGGATGAGGCCCGAGTGATCCAGATGGACATGGGTCATAAGGAGGAAATCGATGTTTTCGGGAGGAACAAGAAATGGCGCCCAATTTCGCTCGAGAAAGGCTCTTTCCTGGAAGAGACCGCAGTCAATGAGCAGGCGAAGGCCGTCGGCTTCCAGATAGTAACTCGAACCTGTGACCTGCTGCGCGGCGCCCAGAAATTGAATTCTCACTCGCTCTTTGTTCCGGATAAAGACGGCGAGGAAAGTTTATCAATTTTTTTCCTGGGTGTCTATTTTTTCGGCGCAAAACTTTATTTGGTCAGATGGATGGAGCCGTCCGAAGGCGTCTTATGAATCTTCAAAAAGTGATATTCCGTCGAGAAAGATAGCACTGCGGTCCAGGCCTTCGCCAGAATATAGGCCTGCTGCCAGAGAAAGACAATGATCATCGGGATGAGCCCTGTCTTGGGAAGAATTCTTGCGACCGCTAAATAGATCACGCTCAGGGCGATAAACATGAGCCCAACAAGGAGAAAAAGTCCCCAGGCCTTGAAAAATCTCTTGCCGAGGAAGGCGAAATTTAAAAGGGTTCCCCGGAGGGCCTTCTTGCTCTGCTCAGCCGCGAGGCCGACCTTGACATAATCGAAAAACATTTTGATAACGGAAAAGAGCAGAAGCAAGATGAGGAGGCGGAGAAAAGAAGCGATGATAAGGGTCCATTGGGTAGAGGCATTTTTTGTCAAGGCCTTTGTGAGCGCTGAGATGACACGGCCGAGGATCCCAAAGACAAGGATGTAGCCGATGAGAGAGATGAGGAAGACCCTCAGGAAACGCCAGAAATATTTGCCGCAGTCCCCGAAGAAACTGGAGAAATTCACTTTTTCTTCGCCGGCCACAATCCCGCCGATTATTCCCCCATTGAGAAAGATGTAAAGAAGGAGAAAGAGGATGGCGGGCACGAGCGTCCAGCCGAGGAACAGTGAAGCGACATCTTGATACTTATAGACGAGGTCTCCGAGCCACAGCATATCGATTCCCTGGATGAGCCTCTCCCCTATCAGGGACCTGGAAAAATCTTTCTGGAGCAGAGAATAGAAAGGCGCGACGAGGATCAGCGAGAAAAGAAAATTGACGAGCCACAGATAAACCAGCATCTTTGCCTTTTTATTGGCGGTCACGAAACCTTTGCCGAAGATTTTGAAAATTCCCATTGTTTCTCTCCTAACTTATGGCGCAGAGATACTGGAGACAGTTCTGTATCCAGAAGAAGATTTTCGCTGTCTGCCGGATCACTCCGCTCCGCGATGGCTTTGTTTTGAGGCTATTGTTGGCCAGGTTGGAATCGATGAGCCAGACGAGGTCCGGGTCGATCACGGCCGTTTTTGCTTTGGCCGGTTTCTCGAAAATGTATTTTTCCCACCGCTTCTGCCCGTCCCAGTATCTGGTCTCTTCTGTGCCGTCTTCGAAAAGAACGCGCAGCTTGAGGGATACATCACCTCTCACTCTGGCCTCGCCAAATCGCCTCACCTTCACCTCAGTGATATAAACTTTCTGGTCCTTTTTGCCCTTCTTTTCCTTTTCTCTTTTGGCCACATCCGCTTTCGTGACCTCTTCTTTTTTCCCGTCCACGTCAAAGATTCCCCGAAAAATTTCTTTTTTCTCGAAAGATCGAAGGGAGGCGATGCCATAATCAAAATTCAAGGTGTTGAAGAAAAACTCTTCGAAAAACCAGGCCATGTCTTTGCCTGTCACTTCATTGACCACAGCGATAAAATCTGGAGTGCGGGGGTGCTTGAAGCGATAGCGCATATGGTAGGTCCGGAGAATCCGCAGCATTTGGTCTTCGCCCACCAATCTTTCTAACGTATGCAAACAGGTAGAGGCTCTGAAGTAGACGTTCAGGGCGTAACTCATTCTGT
>CAZKEW010000246.1:348-3114 GCA_964551885.1 uncultured Eubacteriales bacterium | reverse complement strand
GTCGTCTCGACGATCAAAGGGACACGGCCGCTGCTTGCGGAAATCCAGGCGCTCGTCTCCCCCACTCTGTTTGTTGGGAGTCCGCGGCGGATGACCATCGGCCTTGACCACTTCCGCACCTCCATGCTTCTTGCCGTCATCGAGAGGAAGTTAGGATATAGCTTTGGCGGCGAGGATATTTACCTCAACGTGGCCGGTGGGCTGACGATTGAGGAAACTGCGGCAGACTTAGGGGCCGTGTTGGCCGTTGTCTCCTGCCTGAAAAACAAAGCTCTTCCGCGCGATGTCGTCGTTTTCGGGGAAGTCGGCCTAAGCGGCGAGGTCCGGTCTGTCGGCAGTCCTTTGGCCAGGATTAAAGAGGCTCTTTCCCTTGGTTTTGGGTCAGTCGTCCTCCCCAAGGGAAGCCTTCCGGGTCTCGAGAAGGAGGATTTGCCGAAGACCCGGCTTTTAGGCGTTAAGAACATAAAAGAAGCCTTGCATATCATATTTTAGTTATAAAGGATTCATAAAATGAGCATTTTTATTTTCCGTTTTGTCATCATCGCTTTCATCACGGCGGCCGGATATTTTTTCCCCCTCTTCCGCCTGCCTCGTCCGGCCAGCGCAGCCGTCGCTTTTGCTCTTGGCGCGATTATCATGTACCTGGAGACGAGGATTCGCCGGACTCAGTTCAAGGTCATTTGGGGCTCAACCATCGGGACTTTTGCCGGGGTCTTTTTAGGCTGGGTCTTGGGCGCCATTTACAAGAATATCTCTGAAGATACGCCGACGACCATTTTTATCAGAATATTCTTTTTAATCATCATGCCCTACATCGGGTTTCTCGTCGGGACGCAAAAGTCGGAATGGCTCAACCCGGCCCATCTCTTCCGGTTTTTCAAGGAAAAGAGCATCGGCCGAAGTTACAAGATCCTCGACACAAGCATCATCATTGACGGTCGCATTACCGACCTCTGCGACACGGGGTTCATCGAGGGCACGATGGTTATTCCTCAATTTGTCCTCAAGGAATTGCAGCTCGTGGCGGATTCTTCAGACGGGCTGAAGAGGCAAAGAGGGCGGCGCGGGCTTGATGTCCTGAATCATCTGCAGAAAACGTCCCAGGTTTCCGTCGTCATCTCGGAAATGGATTTTCCCGAGGTCAGGGACGTGGATTCCAAGCTCATCGAACTGGCCAAGCAGCTCGACGGCAAGCTGATCACCAACGACGTCAACCTCAACAAAGTGGCCCGGCTGCACGGTATTTCTGTCCTCAACATTAACGAACTGGCCAACGCCCTCAGGCCCATTGTCCTCCCCGGAGAGTCCATGAAGATATTTATCCTCAAAGAAGGTAAAGAAAGGGACCAGGGGGTGGGCTATCTGGATGACGGGACCATGGTCGTCGTTGATAACTCCAGGCGGATGATCGGCCAGAACGTCGATATCACGGTCACCTCTGTGCTCCAGACAACCGTGGGCAAGATGATCTTCGGACGTTACAACGAAGAATCTCGATGAATTTAGTCACGGCCATCATTGTCGCTGCCGGTGAAGGCAAGCGCTTCGGTTCCTCCAAGCAGTTCGCGCTACTCCGGGGGAAGCCAATCCTGGACTGGAGCATCGAAAAGCTGGCTGCTCATCCTGAGGTGGATGAGATTGTCGTTGTCCTGCCGGATGAAAACCGGAAAGAGGAGTTCTTCCGCCGGTGGAAAAAGCTCGGCGCGGTTACGAGCGGAGGCCCGAGGAGGCAGGATTCCGTGCGGCGGGGTTTCGAGCAGGTGGATGCGCGCAAGACTGAGCTTGTCTTGATTCACGACGGCGTGCGGCCTCTCCTCAGCCGGGACATCATCACCCGGGTCATCGCGGCAGCCCGGAGAAGCGGAGCGGCGATTCCTGCCGTCCCCGTGGAGGATACAATCAAAGAAGTGTCGCAGGGAGAGGTCGTCCGCACCCTGGACAGGCAGAGGCTGTACAGGATTCAAACGCCTCAAGGATTCTCTTATTCTATTCTTGAGGGGGCTCTCCGGCGAGCCAAAGAGGAAGGCTATTACGGGACGGACGAAGCGGGGCTCGTGGAGAGACTCGGGCATAAAGTGGTTGTTGTCGAAGGAGATCCCTGCAACATCAAGGTCACCACGCCCGCTGACCTCAAAATCGCGGAGGCGCTGCTTGAACATTAAAATCGGGTTTGGCTACGACATCCATCGTTTGGCGAGGGGAAGGAAGCTCTATTTAGGAGGAGTGGAAATTCCCCACCCTTCAGGTCTCGTGGGGCATTCGGACGGCGATTGCCTGGTTCATGCCATCATTGATTCGCTCCTGGGAGCTCTGGGGGAGGGCGATATCGGCCGGCTTTTTCCGGATTCGGAGCCGGAATATAAAGGGATTCGAAGCCCGGAGCTCCTCAAGAGAGTCATGGTTAGGCTGAGGCGGAGGAAGATGGACGTCCTGAACGTCGATTCTGTGATCGTCGCCCAGGCTCCCAAGTTAGCTCCTTTTACCGGAAGGATGAAAGACGTCCTCGCCCCAATTCTAAGTATCTCGATAGACAATTTAGGGATTAAGGCCAAAACCAATGAAGGGCTGGGTCTTATAGGACAGGAGAAGGCCGTAGCCTGCTGGGCCGTGGCTTTGGTCGGGGGAAAAAGGGGGAAAAAGGCATAAAAAAAGATGCTGCTATTTGCTCTTGGGGGAGAAACAGCAGCCTCTTAGAAGACGGGAATCGTCTGGGGGCAGAGGTCCAATCGACCTATGGAGATCATGAAGTAAAATCTCTCCAAAATC
>CAZKEW010000246.1:0-338 GCA_964551885.1 uncultured Eubacteriales bacterium | reverse complement strand
CAACGTTCCCACAGTCTGGTGATTATCTTCATCGTTCTTTGTCCTCCAGCTTATATTCTTATCTTATGGAGCTTGAACGATTCGAGGCTGCGTCTGCTTTAGCCAGGACATTGGCGATAATCTCATAACCGGCTTTCTTCCCGACTTTCATGATGTCCAGAGCCGAGGAAGAGGCGATGAGATTGAAGCCCGCCAAAGTGATCAGCGTAGCCAAGAGGAAAATTGCCACTTTTGTCTTGAAGCTCATGTTAACCTCCTGTTTCATTTTTTCCACTCTCACTTGTTTAGACGCAGGAACTGTCAAAAAGGTTCCATCGAAATTGCGTTTTTTTAAAATT
>CAZKEW010000245.1:0-3123 GCA_964551885.1 uncultured Eubacteriales bacterium | reverse complement strand
AGGACCTGGGGGACCCACCGTGATGATTGTTCTAAAAGAGCTCGCCTGAGATGAAAAAAGAATTCGTGCCCGGGTGGCCGGATGCAGCATAGTCATGATCGTCCTGATGCTTTAAAACCTCTCAAAGGGTAGAAACATGAAAGACAAACTCAAGGCTTTGCGCGGGCTCATGAAAAAACATGGCATTGAAGCCTATTTCGTCCCCAGCACAGACCCTCATCAGAGCGAGTATGTCCCGGAATTCTGGAAGCGGCGGCAGTTCATGACTGGATTTGCCGGCTCGGCGGGCGATGCCGTTGTCACGATGAAAAAAGCCGGACTCTGGACAGACTCTCGTTATTTTCTCCAGGCCGATCGGGAGCTCCGGGGCAGCGGGTTCACTCTGTTCAAATGGGGCCTTCCCGGAGTGCTTTCCTGGCAGGATTGGATCGCCAAAGAACTCTCTTCGAGGCAGGCCCTCGGGCTCGACCCGAAGCTCATCACCCACAGAGATTTCGCCAAGCTCGAAAAGGAACTCGAACGGAGAGGAATTGTCCTCAAGGCAATCGAAAAGAATCTTATTGATGCAATCTGGAGTCAAAGGCCTGCCCCTCCCGCAGGTGAAATTTCGATCCACGAAAAAAAACACGCCGGCGAAAGCGTCCGCAACAAACTCGAGCGTCTCCGTCAGAAAATAGCCGGGGAAGACGCGGTTGTCCATGTCCTGACTCTGCTTGACGCCATCGCCTGGCTATTCAACATCCGCGGCTCTGACGTGGAATTCAACCCGGTGGCTATCGCCTATGCCATCGTGACCCGGAAAAAAGCCATGCTTTTTGTTGCCAGAGAAAAAGTCTCCAAGAAGGCGAGACAGATTCTGGCCAGGAATGTGGAACTCTGCGATTACGAGGATTTCTCTTCCCAACTGCTCGAACTCCGAAAGAAAAAGCCGCGCGTCTGGCTGGATGAGGCGAGCGTCAGCGAATGGGTCTTGCGCAGCCTTGGCAGGGATACTCCTCTGATCCTCAAGCCCAGCCCTATTTCCCTCTTCAAGGCCATCAAGAATAAAACTGAAATCGCCGGCGCAAAAGAAGCGCATCTCCGCGACGGAGCGGCCATGGTCAAGTTTCTCTGCTGGCTGGAAAAAGAAGTCCCCAAAGGCCGGGTCACCGAGCTTTCCGCAGCGAAAAAGATCGAGGAATTTCGCCGCCAGCAAGACCTCTTCCAGGGTTTGAGTTTCAAGACGATTTCTTCCTACGGAAGCCACGGCGCTGTGGTCCATTACGCCGTGAGCCCGGAAACGGATATTCCCTTAAAACCTAAAGGTCTCTACCTCATCGACTCCGGCAGCCAATACTTAGATGCCACGACAGACGTCACGCGGACCATCTGCCTGGGCATTCCGACTGAGGAACAGCGCGACCGTTTCACTCGGGTCCTCAAAGGATTGATCGCCCTCACCAGAGTTTCGTTCCCCCAGGGTACTTTCGGCACTCAGGTCGACATGCTCGCCCGGCTGGCCCTATGGGAGAAAGGATTGAATTTCGGCCACGGGACAGGCCATGGCATCGGGGCTTATCTCAATGTCCACGAGGGACCCCAGAGCATCGCTCCTGCGCGCGGGTTTGGGGTAAGTCTCGAGCCGGGGATGATCACATCCATCGAACCCGGCTACTATAAAGATAATGAATACGGCCTCCGGGTAGAAAACCTGGCCTTGGTCGTCAAAGACGAAGCCAAGTCGAACAAAGCTTCTTCTTTCTTTACCTTCGAAACGCTCACTGTCTGCCCCATCGACCTCAGGCTCATCAAAAAAGAGCTGCTCACCACAGAAGAAATCCAATGGCTCAATAGCTACCACCAGATTGTCAGAGAGGTCTTGACGCCACGCTTGGGGAGTGCCGAGGCTGCCTGGCTCAAGAAGGCCACGCAACCCATATGAGCCTTGAAAACTGTCCTCTGAACGATTAAAATAGCCCCTGCTTAAGGAGTAAATTAATGAAAAATATGATTAAAGAGATCGAAGAGAAGATGGCCCGCAAAGAGAGGGTTGAAAAATTCAGCCTTGACCTCGATTATTTTACCGCAGGAGAGCGGAGGCACCTCTACGAGCTCATGTATGCCCATGGCCCGGGGAACGGAAAAATGATGCTTCTCCCGATCGACCAGGGCCTTGAGCACGGCCCCCGCGATTTCTTCCCCAACCCGGCCAGCGCCGACCTTGAGTATGAGCTTGCCCTGGCTTTGGAAGCTGATTATTCCGGAATCGTCTGCCACATCGGCTTGGCCGAGAAACATTTAAGGAAATATGCCGGCCGTGTCCCGCTGGTCCTGAAGATTAATGGCAAGACTTCTATTGCCCCTGATGACCTGCCCTTTTCTCCTTTAGACGCGAGCGTTGAAGATGCCCTCAGGCTGGGCGCCGACGCTATCGGTTACACACTCTACGTCGCCTCTCCCAAGGAAGCTGAAGATATCGCGCAGTTCACCAAACTCAGGCAGGAGTGCCGGAAGTACGGCATCCCGCTGATCATGTGGGCTTATCCAAGGGGCCCTTATGCCGAGACAAGAGGCGCAGGAAGGGATTCTCTGGCCATGGTGGATTATGCCGCCAGAGTAGCCAATGAGCTCGGCGCGACTCTGGCGAAGGTCAATCTTCCCGCAGCGCCTAAGGGCGGAAGCTATGACCCTCAAGGTCCCTTTAAAGCCTATAACGCGTTCAAGGATATATCCGAGGAAGACGCTTTGCGCATGGTTGTCCAGTCCGCAGGAAGGACGGGAGTCCTTATTTCCGGCGGGAGCAAGCTGAGCGATGAGGATCTTCTTCACAAAGTGAAGCTCAGCCTGGAAGCCGGCGTCGACGGCCTGATTTTCGGCCGGAACATGTGGCAGCGCAAGTACGACGACGCTCTGAAGATGAGCCTGGAAATAAGAGAGATGATTCGAAAATTTTAGAGCTCTCTAAATCGGGCATAATTAAGAACAGATCGTCATTCCAGAGCTTTGTCTATAATCCCGCCGCCCACTACCACATCACGCTTGTAGAAAACCACAGACTGCCCTGGAGTGATGGCCCGCTGGGGTTTTTCGAACTCGACCAGCACTTGACCAAGAGAAAGCGGCGTCACCAGGGCCTTTTCTTCT
>CAZKEW010000244.1:0-3128 GCA_964551885.1 uncultured Eubacteriales bacterium | reverse complement strand
TAATTAAAATTCTGTTGATCAGCCAGAACCCAAAAAGGGCAAACCCGAGAGCGCCAAAGGCAAAAAGCGTCCAGGACCCGGCAAAAAGAGAGTTGGTCATGACCACAAGCCCCAGGCAGGAAGCGATCCCGAGGAGGCTGGCGAGAACAAGACGACCCAGGGAAGGCTTAGCCTCGGCCGGGGCGCTTGCCTTCGAACGAATTCTTTTCCATAGTCCCGGCGGGCGGCATTTCTCGTAAAAATGAACGAGCGTCTTCTCAGATTCAGGCGGAGTCAAAAGAGTCACCGTGATCAAAAGGAAAAAGCTCAAAAGGAAGATGAAGCCTGTGCTTTGCCAGGCCCATTCCGATCCTCTTTTTGCAGATAACATTAGCAGTTCGGACCCCACTTGTTGAAATCCCTTTATAAAAGTGGTTGACTTAGAGGGGATTTTTCGCTATCATCTTAAATAATTTCATAAGGATTAAGGTTTAACCATGTTGAGCATGCGATTGATGCGTTTCGGCGCAAAAAAAAAGCCTTTCTATCGGATTGTTGTCATGGAATCGAAGAGTCCCAGGCAGAGCAAAGCCAAGGATTTTATCGGCACCTACAACCCGTTGAGGGACCCAGTTGAGATTCAAATCGACGAGGAGAAAGCCAATTATTGGCTGGGAAAGGGTGCTCGGGCATCTCAAACGGTCCAATCTCTTTTACATAAAGCTTCCAAATCAACAAGCGTTCCGCTTAAGCATTCTTAAACTTTAAGGAGGTTACAGTGAAGGAACTCGTAGAATTGATCGCTAAAGCGTTAGTGGACAATCCGGAAAAGGTACTGGTTTCCGTGTTGGAAGGAGAACAGACCACGATTCTGGAACTCAAGGTCGCTCCGGAAGATTTAGGTAAAGTCATCGGAAAACAGGGAAGAACAGCGCGCGCCATGCGGATTATTTTAGGTGCTGCGGGGATGAAGCTGAAGAGGAGATTTAACCTCGAAATCATCGAAAAAGGTTAATTGATAAGCGTTGGGAAGATATTAAGAAGTCACGGAGAGAGGGGAGAGCTTAGGCTAAAATTCTACGATAATAGCCTGATTGAGCCAACCGAGCTCAGAACGGTATTCGTAGGAAAAGAGGGGGCCCTCAAGGAATTTCAAGTCGAATCCTTAACCCCCAGAGGAAAAGCCTGCCATATCAAGCTCGCTGGCGTGGACTCTCTGCCTCAGGCCGACTGCCTCGCAGGCTTTGAGGTCTTTGTTCCCGAAGAAAACCTGAGACGCGCCGAAGAAGACCAATATTACATTTTTCAGTTGAGAGGTTGCTCCGTTCTGAGTCAGGAAGGCGAGATCATCGGGAAGGTTGTGGATGTGCTCTCCATCCCGGCCAATGACCTCCTGGTTGTCGAAAAAGAGGGAAAAGAAATTCTTGTTCCCTTTCACGAGTCCATATGTTTGGAGGTCGACTTAGCCAAAAAAGAAATCCGGATCGACCCTCCCGCGGGGCTTTTGGACTTAAATGAGATTTGACATTATCACCATCTTCCCTGAAATGTTCGCCGGCGTCTTTTCAGGGGGAGTGGTCAAGCGGGCGCTGGAGAAGGGGCTGGTGGAGGTTTGCGTCCATAATTTGAGGGATTTTGCCCACGACAAGCACAAACAAGTGGATGACCGTCCTTTTGGCGGAGGAGAAGGCATGGTTCTCAAACCCGAGCCCATCTTTGAGGCTGTGGAGAGGGTCAGAAAGGAAGGCGAGAGAAGCCGTGCCTATTTGCTTTCGCCTCAGGGAGTCAAGTTTGATTCCCGTCTGGCGGAAGAGCTTTCTCGTGTTCCTCAAGTCATCCTGATCTGCGGCCGCTATGAAGGGGTGGATGAGAGAGTCAGCCGGCATTTGGTCGATGGCGAGCTTTCTATCGGCGATTATGTTTTGACCGGAGGCGAGCCGGCAGCCTGGGTGATTGTGGATGCCGCATCCAGGTTTATTCCCGGCGTGGTCGGCAAGGAGGAATCTGTCCGCAGCGATTCTTTTTTCGACGGGCTCCTTGATTTTCCCCATTACACCCGGCCTCGCGATTTTAGGGGGAGGAAAGTTCCGCAGGTGCTTTTCTCCGGAGATCATGGTAAAATTCACTCCTGGCGCCGGAAGAAGGCCCTGGAGAAGACCTGGTTTCTCCGGCCTGACCTTTTGAGGAAGAAAAAATTAGCGCCTGAAGATAATAAAATATTAGAGTCAATAAGAAAGAAAGGAAAGGACAATGAGCCTGATTGATTTGGCCGAAGAAAAAGAACGAAGAACAGACCTGGAACCATTCACGGTGGGGGATACCGTTAAGGTGCATGTCATTATCAAAGAAGGGGATAAAGAGCGAATTCAGGTTTTCAAGGGAGACGTGATTGCCAAGAGAGGGAGCGGCTTAGGGGCGACATTCACGGTGCGGAAAATTTCCTTCGGGGTGGGGGTGGAGAGAATCTTTCCTGAGCATGCCAAGACCATAAAAAAGGTCGAAGTCGTCAAGAAAGGAAGAGTCAGGAGGGCCAAGCTCTATTATCTGCGTGAACTCAAGGGCAAAGCCGCAAAGCTTAAGGAAGCCAAGTAGGACGGGAGACCGCGCCAGGCCATTCTTCTTGCTCCTGAGCAGAAATGGCAAGCTTCAAGATCGAAAGACAGATACTCAGACAGAAGTTCAGGACCATCGCCGGAGTGGATGAGGCGGGGAGAGGGGCCCTTTTTGGTCCCGTCGTGGCAGCGGCCGTTGTTCTTCCGTCGCGCTGGATCAAAGGCCCGGTCAAGGGATGGCTTAAAGAAGTCAATGATTCGAAGATGCTTCCTCCTCAGAAGCGCAAAGAGTTGGCGGGTTACATCCTGGCCGAGGCCGAGGCTGTGGGAGTGGGCTCGGCCACAAACAGGGAAATTGACCTCATAAACATATATTGGGCCTCGCTTGAGGCCATGAAAAGGGCAGTGGAAAACTTGGCCGTGCGGCCGGATTACCTTTTGATTGATGGGTTTAAAAACCAAAAAAGAGGGTTTGGCTGCCCCGAGCTTTGCCTCCCGGGGGGTGACCGAAAAAGCATTTCCGTTGCCGCGGCTTCTATTGTGGCCAAAGTCGTCCGGGATGAAATGATGTTTCTTTTTGAGAATTTTTTCGCCGGC
>CAZKEW010000243.1:0-3135 GCA_964551885.1 uncultured Eubacteriales bacterium | reverse complement strand
GAAAAATTCAAGAGAAGAGACGGAGAGAGGAAAGCGGAGGAGAAATGAAGCTAAAAAAGTCTTAAGCCTTTGAGGAATTGAGTTTGATGAGGGGGACGAGATAGAAGAGAGAGGCCCCTATGCCCAATAATCCCATGACCAGAAAAGGCGAGGCAATGCCAAACTTGTCCGAGAGGACCCCGGCTAAGAGAGATATAATAGCCCCTGAAACCATCTGGAGGTTGGAGACAAGGCTGAAGGCCTGGGCCTGATTCTTTGAAGGCACCGTGTTGCCCACATAAGACTGCAGGGCGGGATAAAGAAGAAACAGGAACATCCCGAACAAGAAAAGGCCAAGGACGGCCCAAAAAGGCTTGTTCGAAGCTCCCACTAAAAGAAGCGAGAGAGAAGCGCCGATAAACCCGGTCTTGTAGATTTTCGACCGGCCGTATTTTCGGCTCAAGGGGCCAAAAAAATAAGTGATAATAGTTCCGATGCCAATCCATAGGGCCAGATAAAGTCCCGTCTTCCCCATGGGAATGCTGAATTTATGATTGAGCAATGAGGGAGCGAAATAGACCGTCACGCCCCAGCAAGCCCCGCCGAAGGCAAACCCGAGAACATAACCCCGAATTCTCTTGAGCGTCTCGAGCCAGGAGGAAAAATTAAGAGGCTCGAGGTCATCCGTCCGAAAAGACATCTTCCTGACTAAAAGAAAGCTCGCCATCCCTATCAGGAGACAAACCACAGACCAGGAGAGAAGCGGAACCTGCCAGTTGAATTTCTGGGCCAAAAACCCGACAGAAATAAAGGCCAGAAAAACTCCCAGGTTTCCTGAACCGCTCTGAATGCCCATGGCCAAATCAATGCCCTGGCTCGGATGCGTCCGCGACACCCAGGCCAGACCGACGGTGTGGTAGAAACTGTCAAAGACACGGAAGAGAAGATAGAGGAGGAAAAGAGAAGCATAGCTTGAAGAAAGGGTGATCAAGGCAAGAGAAAGAGATATGCCAATAAAGCTCAACGCGAGCATAGACCTGTAGTCAAAACGATGAGAAGCATGAACCACGAGAATTTGAAAAAGGAAGGTTGTGAGAAGCCCGAAGTTCGATAAAATGCCGATTTGGGAATAATTGTGGATGATGAAATGCTGGTTATAGAGAAGAGGAAAAATCATCGGAACAGCTACGGTCGCCGAATCGTTAAGAGCATGAAAAAGAGAAGCGGAGATAAGAACCTTTCTTGGGAAAGTCATAGAGAGTAGTTTTTTAACTTAAACTCACTCCCTTGTCAAACATCAACCGGGGACGGTTCTCGTTGAGAACCGTCCCCAAAATATATTGCATCTTCAAGGCGAGTTGAGTAATGTAAAGCCTTGGAGCCCAAAAAAGGAGGTCCGAGGATGTCCAGCTTATCGAGAAGGAATTTTTTGAAAACGGGAATGGGGATGACAGCAGCCTCGCTTCTTGCGCGCGGCAAAAATCTCCTGGGCAACAGCCAGAACGCCAATCCTGTCGGAATGTGTGTGGTCGCCAGCGGGAATGGCCTCAAGGCCACAGAAAAAGCCATGGAGCTTCTCCGCCAAGGCTCTGACCCCCTGGATGCTGTTATCGCTGGAGTCAACATCGTCGAAGAAGACCCTAACGATATGTCGGTAGGATATGGAGGCCTTCCCAACGAAGAAGGCGTCGTCGAGCTCGATGCTTCCGTGATGCATGGCCCCACACATAATGCCGGCGCTGTAGCCAGCCTGAGAAACATCAAAACTCCTTCGAAAGTCGCCAAGCTCGTCATGGAAAGGACCGACCATGTTCTTCTCGTAGGCGAAGGAGCTCTGAAATTCGCCCTGGCCCATGGTTTCAAGGAAGAAAACCTCCTCACGGATAAGGCCAGAGAAATTTGGCTCCGCTGGAAAGAAACGCTTTCCGATAAAGACAACTGGTTTCCTCCTAAGTCTGAGAAACTGGCGTCAGAACTGCAGCCTTATCTCTCTTCCTATGGGACGATCAATTGTATCGCCATAGACAGCAAAGGCAACTTGGCTGGGGTCACCACAACGAGCGGCCTGTCCTTTAAGATTCCGGGCAGGGTAGGGGATTCGCCCATCATCGGCGCCGGACTTTACGTCGATAACAACATCGGCGCTGCCGGCTCCACAGGAAGAGGGGAAGCCAATATCCTCAACTGCGGCAGCTACCAGGTAGTCAATTTCATGAGCCAGGGATTTTCTCCCGAAGAATCCTGCCTAAAAGCATTAGAAAAAATCACCCAGACGACAAAGCTCCAGCCCCGCCTTTTTAACCAGGAAGGACTGCCCAAATTCGGGTTGAATTTCTATGCCATCAACACAAAAGGGGAGTTTGGTGCTGCCTGCATGTGGAGCGGCAGCCGCTATGCCGCGCATGACGGAAAGGAAAACAAACTCAGGGAGGCCGCCTACCTTTTCAAAAGAAAAAGATAGACCTTTATTGCTCTTCGAAGATGATGCCGGTATTGCTTCTTTTCAAAAGATCCCGGGCAATCTTCTCAGCCGCCCGTCTCGTCTTCGCCTTGATGCGGACGCGGTAGTAGATTTGCTGCGTTGTCTCGAAGGCAGCGATATAAACATCAGCAAAATTTTTTTTCAGTTCTTTCTTCAGCGCAAGGGCATTTTCTTTCAAAACAAAGGACCCCACCTGAACAGAGAACTTCTGCGATGACGCAGGAGGCGAAATATTTTTCAGGACCTCAATCCGCACTTGAGCCGTGCCCGGCCCGATCATGTCCAAGGCCTTTGCCGCTGCATAGGATAGGTCGATTACTCTATCCTTCACAAAAGGCCCGCGGTCATTGATGCGAACAGCAACCGACCTTCCGTTCGTTAGGTTTGTGACCATCACATATGTTCCAAGGGGAAGCGTGCTATGGGCGGCGGTCAGGTCATGCATATCATAGATTTCTTTGCTTGAGGTGCTTTTCCCGTGAAATTCAGGCCCATACCAGGAAGCTATGCCCGTCTGGACATTCCCCTCAGGAAAATAGTTCTGGCGCGCCCGGCATCCGGAGATAAGGATCATCCAAGAAACAACAAGAAAGAATTTAGCAACTCTCATCATTTTTTCCCATTATGCCAGCATTCCACCGCCTAAGGCAAATGAATGAAGCAAAGTTTTCAAC
>CAZKEW010000242.1:0-3148 GCA_964551885.1 uncultured Eubacteriales bacterium | reverse complement strand
GTTTCCGTGGTGATCATGGAGCCCTTCAATGTCGCCAGAGAGCTTGGTGAAGGGAGCGAATCCCTTGACCAAGCTAAAAAGCCAATCACGGAAGATGCTATCCCTAGGCTTGAATTTATTGACCATGGTCGAAATTCGTGATAATCCTTAGACTGATGAAATTCCTAAAGGTCCTCATCAACGCCCTCCTCAGCGGGCTGTTTTTCGCCGGCCTCCTTTCCCTTCTCTTCGCTGACCTCAACATCAACCAGAAAGTCACACTTTCTTTTCTTGGTGAACTAACTCTACACCTGGCGCTCTTCTACGGGCTGCTCATTAGTTTCCTCTGCATCGTCAGCTTTTTTGCTATTCAATTTTTTTCCGGGAAAAAAGCCCAGATCGCTATTGTCTCGCCTTCTTTTCTTTCTTTGAGTTTTTCTTTCCTGACCCTCTTGTTTTTAGTAATTTTCAGGGCTAACCAGGACTACTTTCTTTTCTTCTTCGACGCCCGCCAGAGATCTCTTCTGCTGACCCAGATGCTGACGCTTCTTTCCCTTGCCCTCTTGGGTCCGGCCGCCTTCTTTATCTTCCACCGCTACAAGAAAAAGCCTTTTTTTTTCTGGTTTTATTTTGCTCTTCTTGTTTTGGGCATGGTTTTTGCCTTTGCCCAGCGATGGCGCTATCCTCTTCCCCAGTCGACTTCAAAACCGTTCCCCCTTCTCGGAAAAAAGGTCGAAAAAAAAATTACCATCGTCGCCTTAGAGGGGTTGAGTTTCGATTTCATCATTCCCCTCATCCCAGAAGCAAAACTGCCCAACTTCTCCTGGCTGATGGATAATGGAAGCTCAGGAAGACTGATCAATTTTTCGCCTAATGAGCCTATAACACTCAACGCTTCTTTCAACTCCGGAAAATTCCCGGCTTATCACCGGCAGCTTTCCATTTCTCGGTACCGCCTTGGAAAGATGAAGGAAGAGATGGAAATCGTCCCACGCTTCATCCTCTTCAAACAATTGGTCAGGGTCGGTTTTCTAAAAATTTCCCCTTTCCAGCCTGTTTCTCAAACCAAAGATATCTGGCAGATTCTCGAGCGAAACCGCATTTCCTATGTCAAAAGGGATTGGCCCTATGCCTTGGAGAACCCAAAGCCCAGTCAAAAAGCAGAAAAGCTCTTGGGCAATCTCTTCGACAACCCTTCCCTTTCAAACGATGACTATATTTTGCTGGCCAAGAATGCCTTTATTCGAGATTGCGCCTATGAAGAGCTTGCGGCCGAGGAAAAAAACCGGCTCCAACCTCAAATCTTTTATCTTTTGCTTGACGGACTAGATACGGTTCAAACCTATTTTTATAAATACAGCTTCCCTCAACAGTTTGGGGACATCGATCAAGAACATCTCGACAAATACGGCCCGATCATCAAAAAGTATTATGAATTCTGCGATGGGCTCGTCGGCAAATATCTTACAGGGCTGAAAGAGGATGAGCTCCTGGTTGTGTTCTCTCCGCACGGCACCGAACCGCTTCCCCTCTGGAAAAGATTTGTCGAGAGGCTTCTGGGCAACCCCAATGTTTCAGCCCATCATGAATTTGCCCCGGACGGGGCCGTCTTTTTTTACGGGAAGGGAGTTGTGCGGGGACAAAACATGGAAGCGATGCGGATTGTGGACGTTGCCCCTACTCTTCTCTATTATTTGGGACTTCCGGTGGGCAGGGATATGGACGGAATCGTCAGAAGCCCCCTCTTCGTCAAAGAGTTCATCGCCGAAAACCCCGTCATCTACATTTCCTCTTACGAGGAATTCCAGATTCTACCGCCCCAATAACGCAGCTGCCATACCGTCATCGCGAGGAGCCTAGCGACGTGGCGATCCGACGAAGTCGTTGCGAGGCCTCTTGACCGAAGCAATCTGACGAAGTCATCGCGAGACATCGAAGATGTCGTGGCGATCTCATGATTATCGCGTAGCATCCTGAGATTCCTCGCTTCGCTCGGAATGACCCTTAGGGTCGGACTGCCACGGCCCTCCGGGCCTCGCAATGACGGAGGATTATGCTGTCAACTGCGGGCTTTGCGGGGACTGGCACCGGGCCACCCATTCTTGCTATTTCTCAGAGTCGGGAGCCCTCGAATGACGGCTCGAGAGGGCAAAAAAGTTTGAGTTAGTGGATGATCCGGAGCATCCGGCCCCACCGGGCCCTGGGAATAAAGTTGATAAATTTTTTCAGCCTCTCGCTGAAGCTTGTTTTCATGTAGGCGTCTCTTTCAGCCTTGTAGGAAAAATAAATAATCCAGGGTTTTCCTTTGATGTAACTCCTCGGCAGGAAGCTCCAGTAGCGGCTGTCCATGCTGTTGTCTCTGTTATCGCCCATGACAAAACAATGGCCGGGGGGGACGACAACCGGGCCGAAGTTATCCCTTATCGTGTCATCATAGCGGTAATACGCGTTTTTGGTATAAACCTGGCTGTCGTTGTGGACCTTATAGCTTTCGGCAATGGGCTGGTCATTGATGTAGACCTGTTTGTCTTTGATCTCGACCTTCTCGCCTTCCATGGCGATGACCCGCTTGACAAAATCCTTGGTCAGCTCTTTCGGGTACTTGAAAACAGCGATGTCGTGACGCTTGATGTCGCGGCGCGGAAGAACAGCTTTCTCGAGAGAAAACTGAGGGTTGGAATAGACGAGCTTGTTGACGAGGAGGAAATCACCGATAAGAAGAGTCGGCTCCATTGACCCGGTGGGAATCTGAAAGGCTTGGACGACAAAGGTCATGACAAAAAAGACAAAGACCGCCGTCTCGGCAATCAGCTCAAAATACTCACGAACGAGGCTTTTATCTCGCTGCTTCTTTTCTTTTTTCATAGCGCACCTTTGGATGAACCACTTAATATAGCCAAAAAACAGAATTTGAGCAAGCCTTAACACTCCAAGGGAAGCATCTTCATTTCCGTGATGATCATGGAGGCCTTCAATGTCACGAGCGAGCTTGGGCAAGGGATGAAGCGACCATCGAGAGATTTAGCCTGAAAATTTTGGGTTTTGAGGGAAGCCCATAAAGAGGCCGGCGAGTATGTTCTGAGCTAAAACGGGATCATGGGTGAGGTGACAGTTGGCGAAGAACAGAGTGAAGAGGGCTGGGTCTGGCGAGCGAGTTACGCAGCCGCCG
>CAZKEW010000241.1:0-3152 GCA_964551885.1 uncultured Eubacteriales bacterium | reverse complement strand
AAGAAGCAAAAGAAAAAAGCTGAAAAAATTATTTTTGAGTCGGAAAAGGACTTCCCGCTCATGCCGATGTCGCTCGGCTCCATGCTCTTTAACAAGACCGGAGCCTGGCGCAACATCCGGCCTGTCGTCGATCTTGAAAACTGCATCCAGTGCGGCATCTGCTGGAAATTCTGTCCCGATGTGGCCATTTATATCGAGAACGAGTTCCCCGTCGTCGACTACGACTACTGCAAGGGCTGCGGCATCTGCGCTGAAGAATGTCCGCCCAAGTGCATCGCCATGGTGGAGGAGGTGAAATGAAAAAAGTCATTATGGGAAATCACGCTCTCTCCTATGGCGCCATGCTCTCGCGCTCCCAGGTCATTGCCGCTTACCCCATCACTCCTCAGACCCAGGTGGTCGAGCTCCTCTCGGAAATGTGCGCCAGCAAGACGCTGGATGCGAAGTTCATCAAGGTGGAATCCGAGCACTCCGCTATGGCCGCCTGCATTGCCGCCTCCCTCGCGGGCGCCCGCACTTTCACCGCAACATCTGCCCAGGGCTTAACGCTCATGCATGAGCTCCTCCATTGGGCCTCGGGCGGAAGGATGCCTGTGGTCATGGGCAACATCAACCGCGCCATGGCCCCCGGCTGGAGCATCTGGACCGACCAGAACGACAGCCTCTCGCAGCGGGACACAGGCTGGATGCAGTTTTACTGCTCTTCGAACCAGGAAGTGCTGGACACCGTCATCCAGGCTTTCAAGGTTTCAGAGCAGCTCCTCATCCCGAGCATGGTCATCCTCGATGCCTTCGCCATCTCCCATACCTATGAGGTGGTGGACATCCCCGACCAGGAAAAAGTGGATGCTTACCTTCCTCCCTTCAACCCGCCTGTGAAGCTCACCCCTTCCGACCCTCATGCTTTCGGCGGCCTGACCTCGCCCGAGCACTATTTTGAATTTCGCTACAAGCTCCAGATAGATATGGAGAAGGCGCCGGCGCTTATCGAGGAGACGGGCCGCGAGTACGAGAAGATGTTCGGCCGGTACCTTGGGCTTGTCGAAGACTATCGGTGCGATGATGCCGACCTCATCCTCGTAACATCGGGGACGGCCGGCTATACAGCGCGCGTGGCCGTGGATGAGCTGCGCCAGGAAGGAATCAAAGCCGGAAATCTGCGGATTAAGGTGTTCAGGCCCTTCCCGTTTGAGAAAGTGCGCCAGATCGCCACAAAAGCGAAAAAAGTTGCCGTCGTTGACCGGAACATTTCCTACGGCCATCACGGCATCTTCTTCCAGGAAGTCAAATCCGCCCTCTATGGTTACGACCACGACCTGCCTCTTTTCGGGTTCATCACAGGGCTCGGCGGACGGGATATCACGCCTGGCACATTCAAGGAGATTGCCCAGTTGACTCTTGCCAAAGATAAGCCGGAAGAGGAGATCTACTGGATAGGAGTGAAAAGATGAAAAAAGAAAAGACGATGAAGCTGAGCCTCCCCGAAGAAGAATTGATGAGCTCCGGCGGCTTAGGCTGCCAGGGATGCGGCGCCACTCTGGCGATGCGGTATGTTCTCAAAGCGCTGGGACAGAAGACCGCCCTCTGCATCCCGGCCTGCTGCTGGTCGGTTATCGATGGCCCAGTCCCCTACTCCACCCTCGATGTCCCGATTTTTCACTGCGCCTTTGAGACGGCGGCCTCGTCGGCGTCGGGCTTAAAGGCAGGGCTCGAAATGGTGGGCGATACGGAGACAACGGTCGTGGCCTGGGCGGGCGACGGAGGGACTTTCGACATCGGCATCCAGGCATTATCGGGCGCTGCTGAGCGTAACGATGACATTATTTATGTCTGCTATGACAATGAAGCCTACATGAATACAGGGATCCAGCGGAGTTCGGCTACTCCTTACGGCGCCTGGACGACGACGACGCCCGTGAAGCACTTCAAGAACAGGCCGAAAAAGGACATCGATGCCATCATGGCCGCCCACCGGATTCCCTATCTCGCGACGGGCAGCATCGGGTATCCGGAAGACCTTTACAAGAAAACGAAAAAAGCCAAGGAAATCAAGGGGACGCGCTTTATCCACATTTATGCGCCTTGCCCCACAGGATGGAAAGCTCGGCCGCAAGACACGGTGAAGCTGGCGCGCATGGTCATCCAGAACTGCATCTTCCCCCTCTTTGAAATCGAAAACGGCGAAAAATATACGCTCAATATCAAGCCGCGCGAGAAGAAACCTATCATTGATTACCTGATGGTTCAAGGCCGTTTCCGCCATCTGAAGGAGGCGGACATTCAATTCATGCAGGCGGAGGTTGACCACAACTGGGAGCGGCTGCTTCGCCATTGCGAAGGAAAATAGGGTTGCAAAAAATCTCGATTATTCCTATAATTTATATTTTTGGGGCCCGTCAAAATGAAGCGGGCAACATGAGAATTAATACAAACGCGTTAAGTGAATTGTCATGGCGAGGAGTCTGGATTCCTCGCTTCGCTCGGAACAGGCTCCGCAATCTCATGCAGTCATCGCGAGGAACGAAGTGACGTGGCGATCTCATGATTATCGCGTAACATCCTGAGATTCCTCGCTTCGCTCGGAATGACCCTTCGGGTCGGATTGCCACGCTCCCGATGGTCGCTCGCAATGCCTATGTAATGGTAATAATTGCGTTTGTATTAGTAGATAAGGAGATAGAAATGAAAAAGCTTTTTGCGGCTGCAGCGCCTGTGGCTTTTTTGCTCCTCTTCGGCGGTATGCTAATCCAGTGGGCTCATTCCCAGGTCAATTACCCTCAGGCTCCTGATTTTAAAGTGACGGACCTCGACGGGAAATCCATATCTCTTTCTGATTATAAAGGCAAGGTTCTTTTCTTGAATTTCTGGGCCACCTGGTGCCCTCCCTGCCGGGCCGAGATTCCGGACTTTGTCGAAGTGTACGGACAGGAAAAAGCTAAAGGCCTCGAAATCCTCGGGATTTCCTTAGACACCAAGGGCAAGGATGCGATTGTTGCCTTTGTCGAAAAATTCGAGATCAACTATCCCGTCGTGCTGGAGACAAGAAAGACGACGGAAAAAATCATCTCCGATTACCAGCCGGGACAGTTCATTCCCACGACTATCATCATCGACAAACAGGGGCGAATCCGGGACAAACGTATTGGGCAGAT
>CAZKEW010000240.1:0-3160 GCA_964551885.1 uncultured Eubacteriales bacterium | reverse complement strand
TCGTGGAACTCTGGAATACCTTCCCCGATTCACTCCTTCTCAAATACAAAAAGGCGACCTGCCCAGAAGAGAATGAGGGCTTGCTGAAAGAAATTCTCGGCCGCGAGCCGCAATTCTACGAAGCCGCTTATAATCTGGGGAATCTTTCCCTGAAGAGGGGAAATCTTCTGGAAGCGGAAGGCCATTTTTTGAAAGCCTATGAAGGGATACCCGAATCCCCTCAGGTCACGATTTTCCTGGGCAGTATCTATTTTGCCCTGGAGGAACTCGAGCGGAGCCTCGAATTTTATGAGAAAACACTTGCGATTGCCCCCGAATATAGAGATGCCCTCTTAGGAAAAGCAATCTGCCTGAGCTACCTGGGCAAGCCTGCTGAGGCCATCGATGTCCTCCAAAAAATCATCACCCTCGGTTATTGGCTTCTCGGCGAGAGCTACTACTGGCTGGCCTGGAATCAGCATGAATTGAAGAATGTCGAAGAGGCGGCGGCAGATATCGAACAGGCGAAGGGACGGCTGCCCACATCGAGCGAGGTTTTTACGCTTTCCGGGATTCTTGCTCTGGAAAGGGGAGAGCTAAATAAAGCGGAGAAGGACTTCAAAGAAGCCCTCCAGTATAATTCCTCTAATTCCGAAGCCCTATTCAATCTCGGCAGCCTGTATGCCCGGAAGGAAGATTGGAAAGATTCAGGCGTCTATTTTGAAAAGGCCGGATTTTCTTTTGAAAGCGAGGAGCAGTCTCTAAGGGGAAAAATGGACCAGATCGAGAAATCCACTCTTTCTCCCGAGAGAAAGGAGAAGCTTCTCCGGAAAAAGAAATATCAGTCGGAGAAAACATCCCTTTCAAAGGCCACGGCCTTTTACAACGCTGCTGCCGGGTATTTTAATGCCGGTTCCAAACCCAAAGCTTTAGAGATGGCGACGAGGGCTACTGAGCATCCTTCCTTCAAAAAGAAGGCCGAAGAGCTGATATCCCAGGTCAAATTTCTTCCTTGAAGAAGTGAGTCAGGTCTCTTCTGTAAGAAATGTTTTCAACTGGGCGATACAAAAAAATCAATAGATGAGAATGGGTGGCACGGCGCCAGGACCCATTCTTTAAGATATTTGACCTATAAACATTTCTTTGCCTTCTGGCGTAATATTGATGTGAAAGGCTTTCATGGAAGAAAAACAGCTTATCAAAAGCTGTCTTCAAGGGAATGAGGAGGACTTTAGGAAAATTGTGGAAATGTACAGCGCAGCCGCCATGGCCATGGCCTTGAATATTCTTGGCAATCGCGATGACGCCGAAGATGCCTGCCAGGAGGCTTTCATCCAGGTTTTTCGAAACCTTGGGAAGTTCGACATGGGGAAAAGTTTTAAAAATTGGCTCTATTCTATCCTCTACCGGCGCTGTCTCGACCAGTTGAGACGCCGGCGTCGGGCTTTTGTGCTTATGAAGAAGATACAGATGGAGTCTCCACCAGCGCGGGCCTCGGAGCAGAATTCACCTCCTGAGGATAAAACTCTTCCCTCTAATCTTATTAGTCACTTGAGACCCAAGGAGAGGATCGTGCTTTGTCTCTGGGCCGACGAAGGGTACACGGCCCAAGAGATTTCCGAAGTGCTGCGTTGTTCGGCGAGCACGGCCAGGGTCTATCTTTTCCAAGCGCGGAGAAAGATTAAAAACCTATTGGAGAAAAAAAATGTCTCGCTGTAAAATGGTTAATTTTTTCTTTGGCTTTTTGCCCCTAAAAATCTGGAGAGGTTTCCTCCTTCGCCGCCATATCGAAAGATGCCCTTCCTGTCAGGCCAGATTGACCAGCAGGGAAGAAGCAAGGTCTTTGCTGGTTCAAGAGGACGGGTTGACCCCGAGGCAGCGGCTCTGGCACGGGATTGAGGCGGGATTGGAGACAAGGCCAAAAATTAAAGAAAGAGAAGCTCAGCTTTTAGGCCAGAAGAGATGGCGATGGGCGGCCGTTGCCGTAGGCCTTTTCATTGTCGGGCTGACGAGCTTCTGGCTCTTTAAGGGCTATAAGCAGGAAAAAACGATGACCGGCGAGGAAGCGTCCGAACGTTTTCGGATCAATTATCTTAAAGTCGAAAACAAGCCCGCGCAGGCTTATCTTTACCAGCCTTGCGAATCCAATATGATTATCATTTGGGTTGAGAAATCCACCTAAAGGAGGGTTGCGGTGAAAAAAAGAGCAATTTTGTTTGTGTTGGCGTTCTTTTTGGCTTTTGCGTGTATCGCCTTGGCCAAAGCGGAAAAAGAAGTCCAAGGGAGTGGCAGCCAGGATATCAGGCTCCGGTTTTTTGAAGGTTTAAGAGAGGGCATGGCGGAACCGACCAAGGTCATTACGTCCTCTTTTTTGCATTCCACGATTACAGCCAGCATCCAATCCGAAGAAGACCTGGCCGAAGAGCAGAAGCAGATCAGAAAAACCTTTAACCTGAAGGAAGTGAAGCTGGTCACCGAGGCTGTCTTGAAGTGGCCGGCCAAGGAATCGGAGAAGATATCTCATCTCCTCCGGCTCGACGGGAAACAATACTTGATCCTCTTGACGCCCGTTGACCGCATCCGGATGCGTCAGTTCCGGGTGGAGATCTTTGAGCAGAGAGATGAAAAGAAAATGAATCTTCTGGACACTGAAGTCATCCTGCCGGCGAAGAACATAGCTGTTTTCGGGTTCGAGGACACACAGCAAAAGCCCTATTTCCTTTCCCTGCGTGCGCCGCAGGCCGGAGTTGTTGGAGGTGTTGTTGGCGGAGTTCTCGGTGGAGTCGAAGGAGACGTAGAGGGCGGAGTGGTCGGAGGGGTGGTAGGCGGCGTTACCAGAGGTGTTGGGGGCGGCGTTGCGGGTGGTGTAGAGACTCCAGGAAAGGCAAAGGCTATGAGTGAGGTGAGCGATCCCAGGCTCATCAAAAAAGTCGACCCTGTTTATCCTTATCAACTAAAGATGGATCGAGTGGAAGGAGTCGTAGATGTTGAAGCGACAACAGATATCTATGGCAGGGTGCGTGCTGTGAAGATTTTGAGGTCTATACCGAAGCTTGACCAAGCGGCTATTGATGCCGTCAAACAGTGGGTTTATAAGCCGGCCGTCATCGATGGAAAGCCAAGAGAAGTGACGTTCAGGGTATCGTGCCGATTTAGGTTTGATGGGGAGAAGGAGAAGGTA
>CAZKEW010000239.1:0-3165 GCA_964551885.1 uncultured Eubacteriales bacterium | reverse complement strand
TGCTCTTCAGACAGCAAATTGGTCGAAAGCGGCAAGGACCATCCGCTCATGGCCGGCTGGGATCCCGAACGCTGGCCTATCGTTATCGGCCACGAAGGCTGCATCACGGCTGTTGAAGTCGGGGAAGATATCGGGCTTATCAAATCAGTTAAGGGTCAAGAATTCTTCGGAAAGGGGCTGATCTACCCCCACATTCGGCATGCTCTCTTCGCCGTGGATTCTTGGTCCAGGAAAAAGGAGATGGAGTTCCTGGAGAAAAATCTGAAATGAAGTCTTCTTTCGGATGAAAAAGCTGGAGGAGATGCTGGGTCTTGTCGAGTCGAATATCGACAAGATGGTCCCTATCATGTCAGCCAGAGCCAACAAAGAGAAATCATTTCTCTCATGCGCCCCCATTACGAGAGATTAAAAATTATTTGATCTCCGGGACGACGATGCCGGCGATATTTTTCTCCCCGAGCAGTTTGTTGAAGACGGCAAGGTCTGTCTTGAGAAGTTCTTCGAACCGGCTTTTTTGGGCCATCAAACGCTCCCGCAGCACGGTGTGAACCTCGCGTTGCTGCTTATTGGGGGCAAAATCCACGCTGTTCGAGATATCCCCGGCCAGCACAGAGAGCTTCTCATATATCTTTTGCGGATCGCGGAAAGACTTGGAGTCGCCCTCAGCAATAGTCGGCTGGAAGAGTTCGCCCTCCACCGACCGAATCTTCTTGTCAAACTCTTCGATGGCCGGCAGGATTTCCTTCGCCTCCTTCCCTGCTGCAAGCGTGTCCCTCAAATCATGGAGCTGCTTGCGCATCCACTCGATCCGGCTGATCATGTCCGAAACAGTGTTGAGGTCTTCGCGGACATCGAGCTGCATCCTCACCTGCTCCTTGATATTCTCAAGGGTTCCGGCAGAGCGCGGGTCTTTTCTGACTTCCAGCTTCTCGGAGAATTCCTGGCCGCCGACTTTTAGCTTCACTGTATAGCTCTCCGGCGCCGCCAGAAAACCCATAAACCCACCGAACGTGCCCCAGCTCAGGATCGGATACCAGCCTTCCCGCTCCCAGGTTTCTCGGAACCTCTTTTCCTCGACGACATGCGGGTTTCCAGGTGGTTTAGTCCGGAGTTTAACCTGCCGGGCGCCTGGATACCTCAGGTTCCAGGTGACACGATTGATCCCGGGCTTTCTGGTCCCGGGAAGCGCTGTCACCACGCGTTCTTCCTCGTCAATGATTGTGATCGTGACATCACCTTTGGGAACGTCTATGAGGTAATAATTGATATAGGTTCGCGGCATCACCTGTGGCCCTCCGGCGATACTGTGCAGCCTGTAAGCCGGACGCGGCTTGAACAGGTGTGCGTCCGACCCGAGGATTTCGTCGGTGAGCTGTTGGAGCGGAGTGATATCGTCCAAAATCCAGAACCCGCGACCATAAGTCCCGACCACGAGGTCGTTGAAGTGTTCCTGAACCACCATGTGGTGGACGGGAGCGTGGGGCAGGTTATTCTGGAGAGACAGCCAGTTCTTCCCATCATTAAAAGAGATAAAGATGGCATTTTCAGTCCCCAAGTAAAGCAGGCCCTTTCGGACCGGGTCTTCGTGAATCCAGTGGCAATAGCTGAAGACCGTCTTCGGGATATCCGAGCTGATGGACATCCAGGTTTTGCCGTAATCAATAGTTTTGTAAACAAAGGGATCCCGATTGTTCATCTGGTGAAAATCGACTGTGATGTAAGCCGTCGCGGCATCATAGCGCGAAGGCTCGATGTTGCTGACAGTGCCCCAGGCCGGAAGATTCGGGATGTTCTTGGTGACATTAGTCCAGGTCTTGCCGCCGTCGCGCGTGACGTGCACCAGACCGTCGTTTGTGCCCGCCCAGATGCATTCTTTCTCCACGGGCGACTCGGCGATGGCAAACACCACGCATCCATATTCCACAGCCAGATTATCCAGGGTCAGTCCGCCCGAAGGTCCCATCTTGGTGGGGTCATTGGTTGTGAGGTCAGGACTGACGATGTTCCAGCTCCGGCCGCCGTCTGTCGTCATGTGGACGAACTGGCTTCCGACATAGACCCTGTTGTGGTCGTGCGGCGAGATATGGATGGGGAAAGTCCAGTTGAAACGATACTTGACCGCCCCCGCATGCGACCCGTAGATGGACTCAGGCCAGACGTGCACGGTGTTGATGTGACCGGTGCGGTAGTCGGCTCGCTGGAGGTCGGCGTTGTAGCTTCCGCCCCAGACAATATTGGGATCAACCGGGTCGGGAACCACAAACCCGCACTCCCCTCCTGCTGTCGATTCCCATTGGGTACGCGCGGGTCCCCAACCTCTCTCGCGCTCCCCGGTGCTGGAGCCTTTATAGGCGTCACCATCCTGCATGCCGCCGTAGACATAATAGGGAATCTGATTGTCTACAGCGACATGATACATCTGGGCAATGGGCAAGGTGATCCGCTGCCAGGTCTTTCCCCGGTTGCGGGTGATGATCACTCCGCCGTCGTCGCTGACCATTAACCGAGCCGGGTTCTTGGGGTCGGCCCACATGTCGTGGCAGTCGCCGCTCCAGGGAACGACCTCTGTCGTGTAGCCGCCGTCGAGCGTCCGGCTGATGCTGTTGGCTGCAAAATAGACCTCATCCGGGTCAGCCGGGTTGACCATGATCCGCGAGGCGTAGTGGGGCCGCTCGTTGAGGAGACGGTTGTAGCTCGCGAGCCGCCAGTTCTCGCCCCTGTCTTCCGACCGCCACAGGACGCCGCGGTTGGGAGAGCCGGTCTCGATCAAGGCGTAAACGATGTTCGAGTTGCTCGGAGCAACGGCCAATCCGACCTTGCCGATCGGCGGGTCCGGCAGGCCATGACCGGTGAGGCGGCGCCATGTGTCACCGCCATCTGTGGACTTCCAGATACCGCCGTTCGGGCCGCCGCTCTCGCGGCCCCAGGTCCGAATGACAAGCGGCCACATTCCGGCAAAAAGAATCCGCGGGTTGTTGGGGTCCATGGCAATCTCGAAACAGCCGGTGTTCTCGTCCACAAACAGGACTTGCTCCCAGGTCTTTCCGCCGTCCTTGCTGCGATAGACGCCTCGCTCTTTCTGAGGTCCATAGCAATGCCCCATAGCGGCGACAAAGACGGTATCGGGGTTCCGGGGGTCGATGGCCACACGTCCGATCCTCCCGG
>CAZKEW010000238.1:0-3170 GCA_964551885.1 uncultured Eubacteriales bacterium | reverse complement strand
TGCCAGGGGAGATTCGTCTCTCAGGGAATCCTGCATAGTTCTGGCTCATTGTTTGGATTTCTATCCCTGCCATGGCAGGAGTCTACCGCCCCCGACATCCGGAGCGCACCGTCCTCTACCGTGTCCTCTTTCATTACTTCGACAGGTTCCTCTCTGAATATGAGAGCCGCTTCGAGAAGGAGTACGGGTATTTGCGGCCAGTCATCAAGGAGGTGACGGCATGTCATCACGAGGCCTGAAAGGCCGTGGTGATCTCATAATGCTTCGCTAAAGCCATGGAATTGCGGAGCCTGTTCCGAACAGAGTGAGGAATCTCAGTTTACGTTCCTCGCAACGACGTCTGGACTGCGGCAACCCGCGCTGCGGGTTTGCCCGCATCCGGTGCCCTTCGTGTGGGGAAGATCTCTTTGCCCGGAAGGAGAGGTCTGGGTGATTTCCGGCACTTTTGGCGCCTCGGATCGCTTTGCGGCCATACCCCGCGCTCCCAAGCTGTCCTTGACATCTTTTTGAACCAAGATTTACAATTCCTCACGATGGCTGGATGAACAAAGGGGGATAAAGATGCTTACTCGGCCGGCGCAGCCGAGAAGCAAATTTACGGAGCGCATGCCTCTCAAGGAGAATGCGAAGGAAAGCTGCGGACTCCCCGTCGGTGATATGGTCGATCACTCCCGGACGTTTGCCCACCCACTTCCCGGAACGCCTCTATTTCGAAGGGGATGCCCCTTTGGAATGGCACTCAGACATCGCGGAATTTCCCTTGAGATCCCTCATTTCCCCCGGCACCACCGCCGATAAGCCTCGATCCATTCCGCCCCGGCCGGCCGGGGGGCTGGTAAGGGTAGGTCGAGGATGGGAATCCGCTGGCGCGCTCGCCCGCGGCGACAAACGGCCACAATTTCTTCCGCCTCCGTCAAGTCTACGCGCTCGACAACGACCTCAACACCCAATATAGCCGTCGTGAACGGAAAGACGAGGTTTTCCTCCATCATCGTAAAAATACCACAGAGTTGCTCGGATTCGTTGTAGCAATCCACCGTAGCTCGGGCGATCAGCTCGTCGACGCGCGCTGAGCCAACGTTGAATCGCCTCTTGACTCGTAATTTCGCCTTTTTCATCTCCGTCACTACTGTTCAGATAAAGACCGCGGCACGGCTAACGGAACTCAGCGTCGATCATCCCGGCCGCGCATTCAATCGCCCAGGCTTTCTTCAAGGCGCTTCCGCGGACTCTCAAAAACAACAGACTTCGGAGCGAAACGATCGGGCCGCCAGCGCCCCAGCCACGTCAGTAGGCCCTCGGAATTACCTCGGTTCTCGAACGCCCGGATACACTCATAATAGCCGTGAACGCCCCCGCAGTCTTCCGGGGGGCAGGCTCCTTCTCCGTCCAAACACAACGGATATCGCACCCGGGAGGCTCGGGGTTTGACCCCCTCCACCACAAGCTCGTGGAGCCAACCGTCTCCGAAATCATATTCATATACCGCCTTGTCGTTCTTTTTGGCTAAATGATCCCTCACCGAAACTTCTGTCGTCAGGAGGAGTGGACCTTCATCAAGATCGGGCTCCATAAAAGGACAGTAGATCCGAAGGCGAGCTTTTTTCCCTGGCCGGCCTGCAACTTCGAACATATGGAGATGGGAATCGGTCCAGCCCATGGCGTTCTGAATGGCGACATGCAGGTCGTAGAAGGTATAGCTCTCGCGGATTTGAATTCTCCGCCAGACGGGCGGATTCGTTCCCCGAAGAACAATCCTTAACTGAAGGACGTTTCGATACGGCCTCCGACAAGGAAGTGTAACCACGATTTCCCTTTTATTCATCCTTCGCTCCGCTTTATAAAGTCGAGACGCCGGCACGAGTTTTAATCGCTGTCTTTAATTTCAAGAATTTCTTATCCTCCGATACGGTTTTAGCCATTCATTAGGATGTTTGATGTAACCGAGCTTATACAAGGCAAGGGCTATTTCTCTTATTGATTTTTTCCCAATATTCTTTATCCGTTCAATTCCGTCTCTGCCCGCAGCTACTATCTTTTGGGGATTTCCCAAGATGTCTGAGCCTACAAAATAGGATTCCAATGCGTTCTGGATGCGTCGGGAAAATACTTTTTTTAGAGGCGGCCACAAATCGAAATTTTCTTTTTTTTCTTTTATTTCAAGATGTATCTGACGCACGCGCTCTTTGGATAAATGGAACAAATTCCCGATTTCATTTAACGCATTCCCATTTTCTCTCAGGGCAAATATACGTTCATTCCTTTCAGCTAAATCGATCTTTTTCACCATGATGTTTCATCACTTTATCAATCGTGTGTCCTGATCATACACGTGTTTTTTGAAGCGTTCAAGCAAGCCTGTAATTTTGCTACTCTCCCTCTCTGCTCCCCGAGCAGTACCAGCGGCACCGGAGGGCTTAACTTCCGTGTTCGGAATGGGAAATTGATCAGCAGACATTTCTTGCCGAATAGATTACAGAAGCGGAAAACAAGACACAGTTTTGGGACCCTAAGCCGGCTTCCATTCGATGGAGAGTTTGCGGCCTAAGGCGGCGCAATCCCGCAAATAAAGATTGATCAAAGTCTGGTACGGAATTCCAGCTTCTTTGGCAAGCTTTTTGAAGTATTTTACCGTTTCCTCATCGAGCCGGATCGTCACCGGACGCTTAAGAAATCCGGCGTATGGGTTTTTCTTAGCTTTTGAAAAATCATATTGCCTTCTCATTTTGACCACCTCTCCCAATATTGTTTTTGCTCTGAGCGCGTCGCTTTGCGAGCAGAAATAATCCTTATCACGTCCTCGCTTTCTCTATGGCAGTAACAGACAACCAGGACGCGAAGCCTTAGGCTTAGACCAATAAGAATGAATCGATTCTCCCCAAGAGAATGATCTGGATCATGAATCAACAGGGCGTTTTCATCAGCGAATATGGTTTGGGCCTCTTCAAAAGAGATTCCATGTTTTTTTCTATTGAGGGTGTTCTTTTTTTCGTCCCATTCGAAAGAGAGACCACGCATATTTACAATGTAAATAATTTAATCATTTTTGTCAAGAGCATTTGTAGTAATCGTCTAACCGTTTTACCACGCAGCAAGCTCAATTTAGAAAGGAAAGCAAAAAGGCAGACTTCAACCTTGTTGAAATCTGCGTTGATTGATAAAAGAGTTTT
>CAZKEW010000237.1:0-3201 GCA_964551885.1 uncultured Eubacteriales bacterium | reverse complement strand
TAATAAGAATAGAACGGCTAAGACCGCGGCAGATTTCTTCATTGCAGCCTCCTCATAATCTTAACAATCTTAACATATCTGCCGTTGCAATCATGAAGAATCATTTGCGGAAGGTTGGACTATTTGAGCGAATTTGCGCATAAGATAATGGAGGAAGGTGTGAGATGAAAAAAATCAGCCCAATCATCATAGGCCTTCTTTTGATTTTCTTCTGTTACAGCTTGTCTGAGGCGCAGAAAATTAAGACCGTTGACGGAGTGCAAGTCATTTCAAACGGAAAGAAGCCGAACCCGCCGAAAGGGCAGCCCGCAAAAATCACGCTCACTGAAGAAGTGACTATCGGCAAGGGAGATAACCCTGATGAGTCCTTCTCCGAGGTGGACGCTCTGGTCGTGGACCAGGACGGCAATATTTATGCCCTTGATTCCAAAGACCGCAGGGTCAAGGTTTTTGATAAGGCCGGCAAATTCCTGCGTTTTATCGGCAAACCGGGCCAGGGGCCGGGCGAGCTCGGCATACCGACAGGGATTCAGTTCACAACGGAAAATAACCTCATGATCGAGGACACCACAAACAGAAGGCTTGCCTTTTTCAAGCCTTCGGGCGAATTCATCAAAAATATCTCCACGGCCGATAAGCTCAGCCTGGTCAATGTTCTTTTGGATGCGAAAGGCAATTTTTTGGCCAGGGAGTTGGGGGTGGAAGGCAACAAGATGTTCTTTGAGATCAAGAAACATGATCAGAATTTGAAGCCGCTCTTCACCCTGGACAAGATAGAATTCCCGGTTCCCCTTCCGGGGTCCAACACGAAGATGAATATCATGGAGATGATCTCCATTTGCCAGGTGGACAGGGAAGGGAATATTTTTTACGGCCGCAACACGGCTTACGAAATCAAAGTGTTTAATCCAGAGGGAAAACACATCCGGAGCATCCAGAAAGAATACGTCCCAGTCAAAATCTCCCAAGAGGATATCGATGAGATGCTGCAGAGGATGTCGAGCACAGGGGCAGGTGTTAATCTCAAGGACATGATCGAATTCCCCGAGAATTTTCCGCCTTTCCAGTATTTTATCCTTGATGACGAGGGACGGATGTACGTCCGCACGTGGAAGAAAGGGGCAATCAAAGGCGAATATGAGTTCGATGTCTTTGATACCGAGGGAAGGTTTATCGCCCAGCTTATGACCAAGGCGGATTTAAGGCTCTGGAAGAATAGTAAGGCCTACGGCATCGAGGAAACCGAGGATGGTTTCCGCGTCATCAAGAGGTATATGCTAAGCGCCGCTTCCTGAGTCGCTGCCCTTGCCTATCACCATCTCATAATAACGAGCGCCCATAAGCTGACGGGCCTGCGGATGGCCGGCTGAGCGTTGGCTTTGCCTTTGAAAAAGTCTGTCGCTTGTTGGATCTCAGTGCCGACAAATTTGTCATAATAAACGGGCAGGTCGACAAAGGTCCCGTAGGAGATCCTCTTCCCCATCATCAACCCGAATGTTCCCCCGAACCAGGTCTCCCTGAGGGTATTTTTTCTTTCTGCTTCCTTCAAAAATCTGTAAGCGTCTCCCTCTCTGACATTGTCTCCATAGAATCTCTTTGTCCGGGAGAAAACCAGGTGGCTCCAGACATCCAAGCTCAGGAGGAGGTTCCATCTTTCGACGAGGGGGAGCTCGAGGTCGGCTTCAGTAAAATTGATGAAGGTGAAGACGTTGCCATAGCTCGACCTTTCCCAGCCCAAGTGAGCCCAGAATGACCGGTCTGCCAGCCTGGAATTAGGGATATATTACTTTATCAATTTGGCGAGAGAAGCGACCGTGACTTCCCTGAAATCCCTGACCACGAGCGCTGTTCCCTTAAGTTTTTCTGCGGGAAGAGTTGTGGCGACACCGATGACTTTCATCCCGGCGTTGAGCCCGGCTTCGATGCCCGCCAGTGAATCTTCAAACACAACGCACGCTTCCGGCGGACATCCAACCTTCCGGGCCGCTTTGAGATAAATTTCAGGGTCTGGCTTACCTCTTTTGACCTCGGAAGCATCTATTACGGCATCAAACCAAGACCGCATATTCAATCCATCCAGGACAAAATCGACGTTTTCCTTGGGAGCTGAGGTGGCGATGACGGTCCGAATCCCCTTCTTCTTCAGCCGCTTCAAAAGGTTGAGGAGGCCAGGCAGGGGAGCCAAATCCTGAGCATAAATTTCCCTGTAGAGCCCTTCCTTTTCTTCACTCCAGCGTGCCACCTCCTCCGCCGTAGCTTGCCGCCCGAAAATAAAGCTCATGATGTCGTGATTGGTTTTTCCGAAGTGCGGGAACACATCCTCGATTTTCAGGCTGGGAGCGTGCTTTTTTAAAAACGCTTCCCAGGCCTTTTTATGGTGGCCCATGTTGTCGACAATCACGCCGTCCATATCAAAGATCACGGCGCATGACTTCGGCTCAACCGTCTTTCTTTTCATGGTCATACTCTTCTTCCCGGGAAGTGAATGGAGAGGTCGGCCTCATATTCTATTTTTAACTGCTTTTCTAATTTTCTTTTTGATTTTCTCGTATGGGGGAGGAGGTCCTGTTCGCATTTGTTTGCCGTCGATGAAAAGGCTATCGGAAATTCCCCACTCGAGAAAAATCTCTCTGTCAAAAGTGTCAATCGCTCTAAAGATGACCTTTTCGCCAAATTCTGACGAGGCCCGCTTCGCCCGTTCGAAGGCCATATTCATGGCCGGGCACCAGCCGTTTAGGAAGGCCGTCACCGTCACTTTTCCAGGCGTTGTCTCCGGAGTTTTCTTCTGTTTAACCCATTTTGGGGGCACGGCATCTTCCTCAAAAGGCTTCCAGAGAAGGACTTGAAGTCCTTGTTTATCCGCTTTCCTATAACCTTGCTTCTTGAACCATGACGCTCTCATGAAGACGGGCAAGGACATCCCCCAGGCGGCCATGCCTCGGGCTCCTCTTTCTTTGGCGTCGCGCTCGGCAGCCTGAAGCAGCGCTTTACCCATGCCCCTTTTTTGAAAATTCCCTCGGCCTTTTTTGTGGCCGTGAACCCAGATGCAGGGAATAAAAAACAAGCCTTTTCCATCGATGAGGCCCTTGTATTCATCGGTTAAATCAATGACCTGCATGGCTCACCTCCGGTCACCGGGGCTCAAAATGTTTGATTGAATTTTATCGCCTATCTTCCTTTTAATCAACCCGAAGAGATAGG
>CAZKEW010000236.1:1478-3204 GCA_964551885.1 uncultured Eubacteriales bacterium | reverse complement strand
GGGCATTGCGCCCACGCCGGAGATTCCGTCGACGACCAGGATGGCGTCTGTCTTAGAAACAACTTCTCCGAAACCCTGAATATCATAAATCGCGCCTGAGGATGTTTCGGAAAGGGTCGCAAAGATAGCTTTAACATCTGGATTGGCTTTGAGCTCGGCTTCCAGCTGCTCTTTGGTGAAGTCGTCGCCCCATTCGAGGATGATCTCTCTGCAGTTGACGCCGTAGGCTTTGCAGATATTTCCCCAGCGCTCGCCGAATTTTCCGCTGTTGATGCTGATGACTTTATCGCCGGGGCAGAGCGTGTTGACGACCGAGGTTTCCATGGCGCCCGTGCCGGACGAGGTGAGGATGAACACATCCTCTTTCGTGCCGAACACATACTTGATGCCCTCGGTCGTCTCCATAAAGATCTTGGAAAACTCCGGAGTCCGGTGATGAATGATCGGTTCCGCCGCTGCGGCCAGAACACTTTCAGGCACCGGAGTCGGGCCGGGTGAGAGAAGGTAATATTTTTTTATCATATAAAGCCTCCTTAAAAAAATATGAGGTATAAGGGATTAACCTAACAGAATTGACCCACCGAGTCAATCAGAGCTGGCGGAGAATCTCCGTAAGCAAAGCCGTCCGCTGGATGAAGGAGGGAAGGAGAAGGTGCTCGTTTTCGGCATGAATTCCTTCTCCATCCGGGCCCAGACCATCCAAGGTCGGGACTCCGATGCTTGAGGCTATAGAAGCATCCGAACCCCCGCCCGTTTTTCCGTCCTCAAGAGCCATCTCCAAGGAGGAAGCGATCTTTTTGACCTCGAGGAGGAGCTGAGCCGACGGCTTGGTCTTTTCCATCGGAGGCGTCAGGCTTTCCACGCTAAACTTGATTTTGGCGCCGGGGTTTGTCGGCTTGAGCTGCTTGGAGGTGCTGATGATTTTTTCCTGCTGGCCGCTCGACCAGAATCTTATGTCCAGGACGGCCCAAGCCCATTCGGGCACGATATTGGCTTTTTCTCCCCCGCCGATCTGGCCGATGCTCAGCGTTACGCCGCTGGTGGCAAGCCTTTTCAATTTTCGGAGCTGAGCCATCAACTCATCAATGGCGTTGATGCCTTTCTCCGGGGTGCCGGCATGCGCGGCTTTCCCTTTGACCTCGAGGCGGAGCACGAGACGGCCTTTGCGCCGGGTTTTTAACGCCCCGCCCGGAAGAGCCGGCTCAAGGCAGAGCACATAACTTGATTTTTTGGCCAGCTTGAGGATCATCTCGTTCGCTGCCTCATTGCCAATCTCTTCTGCGGAATTAATGAACACGGCAATCCTTTTTGCCGGCCGGATGCTCAGCTGATGGACAGCTTTTAGGGCAGAAATCGCCATCACCAGACCGGCCTTCATGTCCAGCGCGCCGGGTCCGAATACTTTGCTCCCGGAAATGAAAAAGGGCATTTTTTCGATCTTCCCCACAGGCCACACGGTATCAATATGGGTGAGGATGAGAATCTGACCTTCGGTCGCCGCTTTGGCCGAGGCCGGATATTCGACAAGATAAAGGTCTCCTGTCCGTTTTTGAGGAAAGCGGCTGACTTTGGCGCCGACCTTTCTGAATTCGCCGACCACATAAGAAGAGCAGGCATCCACGGCTTTTTTGTCCTGAGAAGGTGATTCTCGACTGACGAGGTTTTTAAGGAGATTGATTATCTCTCCTTGGCGGGATTTGAAATAAAGGTAAAAATCCATTTTTGC
>CAZKEW010000236.1:0-1378 GCA_964551885.1 uncultured Eubacteriales bacterium | reverse complement strand
GGGATCAGAAGATTTTTCCGATGGCGGCCGCGGCCTTCCTGTAAATTGTGCTTCCCCCTCTCATGAGTCTCCCCAAGGGGAGCTGTTTCAATCGAATAGCCTCGAAGCGGCAGACCTCATGGCAGCACAAGCAGTGGATGCATTTTTTCTCGTCGATCCAGGCCACCTTCTCCGGAAGGCTGATGGCTTGAAGGGGGCAGATGTCCACACATTCGAGGCAGGCCGTACAGTTCTTTTTGAGAACCTCCGGAGTCAACCTCAGCTGCTCCTGGAGATAAGCGTAGAGAAAGGAAGGGAGTTTTTTCCGGAAAAGGCTTACGGCAACGGCTGAGTGCCGAAAATTTTTCACCTCAACATCTTCAATTTTTTCACCAGCTATTTCGATGAGATTGATGTCGCCCACTCCTAGCCCTCTCTCATGGGCGTAATAAGTCGTGAATACACGCAGAGGCTCATAGCCGACAATCCGGGTGGCCGCGGCGTCCAAGGCCACAGCGTCCGGGCTCGCGAGAATAAGGCCGATATTCTTAGGAGCTCCGGAAGAGGGGCCTTCGCCCTCCATGCCCACGACGGCGTCCATGATCGTGAGATAGGGAGGAACGCAGGAAAACAGGTCTACCAGCATCTGCGAGAAGACGTCATTGCGGATAAACCGGCGATGGTAATTGAGCCGGAGGCCGTAAGGAATGACGCCGAACATATTTTTGACCGCCCCTGTGAAGATGGTGAAAGAATGGGTTTTGAGCTTGGGAAGGTTGAGGACGAAATCCGCTTCGAGAAAGGGCCGCGCAATAAAAGCTTTTTCCAGGACGACTCCTCGGATAAGCACCTCGGCAAACCCCGTCTCCTTCAAGTTGATGAGGCGGATTCCCATCTCGGCGCAAAGCCGGCGGTATCCGCTGGTCAGGAAACCATCCTCTCCTCGGGAATGGATGTCATCGCCTACTGTGATGTCCACATCATAATCTCTGAGCAGGCGCAGAACTTCCTGCGTAAAGAGCGGATGGGTGAGGATGGCTCTATCCGGGTGCGAAGAAGGGGAGAGGTGATTGATTTTGACAAAAACCTTGCTCTGCGGTTTTATGAAGGCGCTCAACCCGCCGAGCAGGTCGAGACTCCTGTGGATGGACCGGGACAAATTCTCAACGTCATAATCAGGACACCTGACAACAGCCACCTTGGCTTTTTTCATGTCATCAGACCCGCTGTCTCCACTATCATTTCCAAGATTATCTTTTTTGCAAGAGCAAGCTATTGTAGCTCAACCTTTTTCAAAAGCTCAAATCCAAAGATGCGCTGGAAGCATTTCCGTTTCCATGATGACATGGAGCCCTTCGATGTCACTAAAGAGCTTGGTGAAGGGAGCGAATCCCTTGAC
>CAZKEW010000235.1:0-3204 GCA_964551885.1 uncultured Eubacteriales bacterium | reverse complement strand
TTGCCCAAGGGGGGTAGGGGGGATTAATATGACTAAATCAAATTCTTTTAGAGTGTCTCCGTATGCTGCGGGCGTCGCGCGGACTGACGTGGTGCCACCCGCAGCTCAACGCTTTTCGCTCAGATGGCCTTCTTTTTTGGGGATGCGGATTAATCAGGTGAGTGGAGGAATGCGCCAACACCTCTGCTCTGGACGTCGGCCGGCGGAGGGAGATTCTCTATCTCGATGGCCTTTTCCGGCTCGAGCTCTTTGAGGCTCGAAAGAAGGGCCTCGACCGCAGCCAGGTGGCGCGCCACTCTTTGCGCGAGAGGGATGCCTTCTTCGCCAAACGGCACAAAAAGCCAGCCGAGCCGGGACGCTCTGGCATAAAATTTATCTTTGCCCTCAATGATCAGGGCAGAAGACGGTTTGCCCTTGAGCCTTCCATGGGAGGCATTGGGCGTTTCGAGAAGAACGGCCTTGATGTGAGCGTTGTCGCCCCATTCGCGGTGGCTCAGCCCGCGAAGATTGACGGGAGAGGCTTCGAGACGGATTTCAAACCCCTCGCTCTGAAGCTCCATGAACGCCAGGGCGGCCAGCTCGGCGCTGTTTTCATGAAAGACGATGGCGTTGATGACGGGGTATTCCGGAGCCGATTCATGGAGGTCGATGCCGAGGTCAATGCCTTCTCGCTTGATAAGCTCCATGATGCCGTAGGCGATTTTTTCTGTTAGATATCCCTTTTCCCTTCCCGGGTAGCAGCGGTTCAAATTCCTGACCTCGTTTCCGGAAAGCTTCTGCCCGGCAGGATTGACGTAAATGGTCGGGTCAGGCCATTGGTCGATGGGATTGGTCAGACGGGAACCTAAGCGGAAAAGCCTTGGCCCTGAGGGTGTAGGGACGGCGAACCTCTGCGGGTTTCCTTCCTGAGGATCGCTATGGCTGAAACCGCTGTTATTTGCTCGCGGGATGATAAAGACATTTCCCCGCTTCACCGAAATATTCTCGGTGAGAAGGACGGAGGTGACAAACCCGGCCGGCTCATTGGGGTGAGTGCCGCCCAAAATCAGCAGATTTCCTCCTTTTTCCTTTCCTTCGAAGACATACACTTCTATGTCTCCGTGCGTGTTCTTTAGAGCAGGGAAGTAGGCGCTGAGCATTTTTTGCGAAGAAAGCCCGGAGCTCGGATAAATGGGTTCTTTCTGGTGCATATCGAGGAAGCTCCGGCCGGAGAAAAAACACAGCAGGCCGGTCAAGAGGAGGAAGAGGAGCGCGGAGAGCCGGCTTCTTCTTGTTTCTTTCATTAGCTATTTGACCCAAAAGAGCCGGAGGAGAAAAAGCGTTAGGACGAGAACAGCCGAGGCTTGGCTCCAGAATTTTTTTTGGCGAAAAAGATACCAGAGCAAATGCAAGCTCAAGTAAAGGACGATGAGTTGATAGAAGATCCGCATGTTTTCCTCTACATAAGCTTATCCAGGAAGGGAGCCAGAAGCAACATCCCGATTCCGGCGGCCATTTGGAGAAGAGCCGGAAGAAGGCAGTAGCGGAGCACCTTGAAAAAATTGCTTTCGCCGACAACCTGCGCAGCGAAACGGCAGGAAATAGCGGCGGGAGGGACGAGGTCACCCAAGCTGGCGATGGCTGAAAGCGCGGAGGAGGTGAGCAGAGCGTTTTTATTGATCAGCGCAAGAATGAATGGAATCCCCAGGATGGAAGCAGACCCGAAAGTGGAGACGCCTCCGAAAGCGGGAAGGCTCAGGCCGATCCCAAGGTAAAGGAGAAAGGACGGAAGGGAGAGAATCGACATTACAGTCCATCCTCTCGCGCCGGTCAACGTCATGATCTGGATAAACATCCCGACGCCCGCCAGGATGGCGAGAATAGGCATGGCTTCTTCGACGGCTTTTTGTGTGACTTTGAGCAGATTCAGGGGACGGCCGCAAAAAACTCCAACCAGGCTCGAGACCATGAAAGCGCCGGGGATTCCGATATCGGGGATTTTTCCGACAAAAACACCGGGGGCCACCAGCAGAAACAAAAGGACGACAAGAGGAATGAAGAGGCGGAAGCCATACTTCGGCCAGAGAGATGCGGGGAGAATGGCCATCATCTCCTCACGGGGAATGACTTTTAAGTCTTTGTAGCCGATGACAAGCGGGATGAGGACGGCTAAAGGGATGACGATGATGAGCAAGGGAAGCGTGACGCCGACATAGGGCATATCTACGCCGCTGCCCATGATCATCACGAGGATGTTCACGGGCGGGGCGATCATGCCCAGGATTCCGCCCATGGCAATCAGGGCGCCTGTTTTCAGCCGAGGCAGCCCAAGCTTCATCATCACCGGAGCGATGAGCGGCCCGGAGCTGAGGATGGCGGCTGTCGAGGAGCCTGTCAGCATCCCCGGAAACATGAGGATGATCATGACTGTGAGGAGGAGAAGCGCTTTGCTCCTGTAAAACGTTTTGAGCAGCCAGGCGGTCACGCTGTCCAGGATCCCTGATGCTTCGAGAACCTTGATGAACAAGGTGGCGGTGAGGATGATGAGGATGGTGTCGAAATAGCCGAAGCTTCCTTCGATGAGATGGCGCAGGCTCAAGCCTTCGCCGGCAAAGAGAGATCCGGCCAAGGCGGAGAGAGCGAGGGAGATTCCGATGGGAAACTTTGCCTCCATGGCCAGCAGCACGAAGACGGCCACCATGAAGAGAAAGACGAGATACTCGGGCATAAGCTAAAAACACTCTCGGGGACGGTTCTCAACGAGAACCGTCCCCATCTCTTTTATTTAAAAGCCTTCTGGAGGGGTTCGAGGGCGTCCACGGTTTTTTCCACTTCAATAAGTGGAATGTTTTTCTCCTGGCAGATTTTAGTGAAAATGCCGTCGTTGTTTCCGGATTTGACGACAATGGCCATCTTGGCCAGCGGAAGAAAGGCCGAGATCAGCTCGTCTGTCTGCCCGCCTCGGCGTGACTCTCCGCCCAGATGAAGGCAGAGAAGCGGGATGCTCCTTTTCCGAGCTTCGGCGACGAGCGCGGTCACCCTCTCCCTTTCTTTATCCATATCCAGCCCGGCAGCTCCCAATCCCTTGAGGCTTGCTCCCATGACAAGGGCAAGAGTCTTCATGTTTTCCAGGTCTTTGGCGGCGGCGAGCTTGGAAAGGGTGTAATTCAAACCTGCTCTTTTGGCCAGGACCGCGGCGATCTGGACTTCGGCATTCTGCCCGGC
>CAZKEW010000234.1:0-3261 GCA_964551885.1 uncultured Eubacteriales bacterium | reverse complement strand
GAAAATTTTAAGGGGAAATAAGGTGCCGAGGCGCGAAGATATCCGCTCCATACTGATCATCGGGTCAGGCCCGATCATTATCGGCCAGGCCTCAGAGTTTGATTACTCGGGAACACAGGCCCTCAAGGCGCTGAAGGAGGAAAATTTCAGGCTTATCCTGGTCAACTCCAACCCGGCCACGATCATGACCGACCCTGAATTCGCCGACAGGACTTACCTCGAGCCTTTGACCGCGGATTATCTTGAAAGAATCATCGAGAGAGAAAAACCGGACGCACTGCTGGCCACTCTCGGCGGCCAGAAAGCTCTCAACCTGGCGTTAGAGCTCGATAACAAAAGCGTCCTCAAAAAACACAACATCCAGCTTATTGGGATTACCGCCGATTCCATCCGCAAGGCCGAGGACAGGCTGCTTTTCCGCCAAGCTATGGAAAGAATCCACCTCGAAGTCCCCGAATCTGGCTACGCCTCCAACCTCAAAGAGGCTGTGGACATCGTCAAGCGCATCGACTTCCCGGTTGTCCTCCGCCCTTCCTTCACTCTTGGAGGGACGGGGGGCAATATCGTCTACAATTGGGAAGACTTCTACAGGTTTGTCCCGCTGGGACTGGCCATAAGTCCCATCTCGCGCGTCCTCATCGAGAAATCCATCATCGGCTGGAAAGAGTTTGAGCTCGAAGTCATGAGGGACAAAAAAGACAACGTTGTTATCGTCTGTCCGATTGAGAATTTTGACCCCATGGGCGTCCATACAGGAGATTCCATCACTGTTGCTCCCGCCCAGACCTTAACCGATAAGGAATATCAAAGGCTGCGGGACGCCTCCATCGCCATCATGAGGGAAATCGGCGTCGAGACGGGCGGCTCCAACATCCAGTTTGCCATCAACCCCGAGGACGGCCGGATGATGGTCATCGAGATGAACCCCCGCGTCTCCAGGTCGTCGGCCCTGGCCTCAAAGGCCACGGGATTTCCCATCGCCAAGATGGCCGCCAAGCTCGCCGTCGGCTACACCTTAGACGAAATCCTCAATGACATCACCAAAAAAACGCCGGCCTGTTTTGAGCCGGCCATTGATTATGTCGTGGTCAAAATTCCCCGTTTTGCCTTCGAAAAATTTCCCGAGGAAGACCATCATCTGACGACCCAGATGAAATCGGTCGGAGAGACGATGGCCATCGGCCGAACGTTCAAAGAATCCCTCCAAAAAGCCATCCGCTCTCTGGAATCGGACCGTTGGGGCTTTGAGCCAACGGAGAGGAAACACGACCGGCAATCTCTCAGGGAAAATCTCCGGCGGCCCAACTCCGACCGTCTCTGGCTTATCGCCGACGCCTTCAGACAGGGGCTGTCCGTGGAAGACATTTACGGCTTAACCCGCATCGACCCCTTCTTCCTCCGCAATATCCAGGAAATCGTCAATTTCGAGGAGGAGCTGAAGGCTGCCAAACGCAGCATCCTCCAGCCTGCGCTCCTCCGCAGGGCTAAAGAGCTTGGTTTTTCCGACCGCCGAATCGGCCAGCTTGCCGGATTCAAAGAAGATGAAGTACGGAAGCGGCGGGAGGAACAAGGCATTCTGCCCGTGTGGAAGGTCGTCGACACATGCGCCGGCGAGTTTGAATCGGAAACGCCCTATTTCTACTCTACCTATGAGGAAGAAGATGAGGTTCCGGAGATGCAGCAGAAGAAGGTTATCATCCTCGGCTCAGGGCCCAACCGCATCGGCCAGGGGATCGAGTTCGACTACTGCTGCGTCCATGGCGTTTTTGCCCTGAGGGATTCAGGGTACAAGACCATCATGATCAATTCCAACCCGGAAACGGTTTCGACCGACTATGACATCTCCGACCGCCTCTATTTCGACCCGCTGACCATCGAAGATGTGCTGGCCATCTATAAAAAAGAGAACCCGGAAGGGATCATCGTCCAGTTTGGAGTCCAGACGCCTCTTAAAATTTCAGTGGGGCTCCATAAGAATCAGGCCCGCATTTTGGGGACAAGCCCTGAGGCGATCGACGAAACCGAAGACCGGGAAAAATTTGACCGCTTTTTGAAGAGACTCGGGTTGCTGCGGCCGCGAAACGGGATGGCCAAGAATTCCGCGCAGGCCCTCCGAATCGCTGAAAGGATTGGCTATCCGGTGCTCATCAGGCCCTCCTATGTCCTCGGCGGCCGGGCGATGAAGGTCATCCACGACGAGCAAGAGCTCGCCCGATACATCAATTCTATCCGCGAATACTTCAAGGACCTTCCCCTGCTCATCGACGAGTTCATTGATAACGCCATGGAGCTTGATGTCGACCTTCTCTGCGACGGTGAAGATGTTTATATCGGCGGCGTCCTCGAACACATCCAGGAAGCCGGCATCCATTCCGGGGATGCCACCATGGTCATTCCGCCGTACTTTTTGGCCGACCGGGTCATCGAGGAGGTAAAAAGGCAGGTTGAGCTCATGGCCAAAGAGCTCAAAGTCGTCGGCCTTATGAACGTCCAGTTGGCCGTGAAAGGCACGAAAATCTATATCTTAGAAGTCAACCCCAGGGCTTCGCGGACAGTTCCTTTTGTCTCCAAGGCTACGGGCGTTCCTCTGGCCAAGATTGCTACGCGGCTCATCATAGGCGAGAAGCTCAAAGACCTCCGAATCCCTCAGAGGCCGCATGAGCTATACGCGGTCAAGGAAGCGGTCTTTTCCTTTGATAAGTTCCTGGAGGTCGACCCCATCCTCGGGCCGGAAATGCGCTCCACAGGAGAGTCCATCGGCATCGACCGAGATTTTTCCTTAGCTTTCCTGAAATCTCAGGAAGGGGCGGGATTCTTCCTCCCTCGAGAGGGTGAAATTTTCGTCAGCGTCCCGGATGAAGACAAGCCCAGGATTCTTCCACTCATCGAGAAACTGAGCCTTCTCGGGTTTACCTTTTTGGCCACCGAAGGAACAGCCCAGTATCTCCGGCGCCACGGCTTCACGGTCGATACTATCGGCAAGGTTTACAAAGAGAGACGGAATATCCTCGACGATATCAGCCGGGGCAAGGTCAAGATGATCTTCAACACTCCTTCAGGAACGCAGGAGATGAGCGATGCTCAAAAAATCAGGCGCGTGGCTTTTAGCTATCGCGTTCCCTGCTACACGACCATCCCCTCAGCCAGCGCCGCCGTGAAAGCGATCGAGATGAGAAAAAAGGCGGCGCCATCCCTCGTTTGCCTTCAGGACCTGGGGGACCCACCGTGATGATTGTTCTAAAAGAGCTCGCCTGAGATGAA